>JBNGDZ010000290.1:1012-6497 GCA_049975765.1 Armatimonadota bacterium | reverse complement strand
AGGCGGAGCGCCGCGGCGCCGAGGCGGAGGGCACGGGACTGCCGCGGAATTTGGATGAGCAGCCCTTCGTCCTCCTGCGGCGGTTGCCGCACTCGGCGACCGTGGCAGAGCCCGGAATGATGGTCTTCTCCGGCGATGAGCATCATCTGCTGGCTGCCGTGCCTGGCGAGACGAGCCTGCGTTTCGACGCCGAGGGCCTGCTGGTGGTCTCGAACGGCACGACGGGCGAGCTGGTGCGGGGGCTGGAGGAGCCGCCCGCCGCCGAGTTCACCGCCCCGGAGGGCGAGGGCTTCATCGTTGGCTGGGCGCGGTTTGACGAGGGCGAGACGGCCGCCGCGCTGGCGGGCGTCGAGCCCGGCCTGCGCGAGCCCGTCATGAAGCTTGCCGAGCGTCTCGCCGGCCTGGCGAGCGCGGTGCCGCAGGCGCGAATGCGAGAGCTCGCCGCCGCCAGCGGGCAGTTCGTCGAGATCGCCGACGGGATGAACGAGACGCCCGGGGCGCTCTCCCCGATCAGCCCCCTGATCAGGCTGCACGAGCGCCTGAACGCCCTGGTCGTGGCGCACCTGGGCATGCGCGTGGACCTGCAGGCCGACCATCGCTGGCTGGCGCCGGAGGTGGAGAAGCCGCTGCGCCTGCTTGTGCAGAGCGGGACGCAGGAGGAGGTCTCGCTGGCCGCAGTCGGCCACTGGCGGGCCGGCAACTTCGCGATCCAGCAGCCGGCGGAGCCACAGGTAGTGGAGGACACCCGCGTCTATCAGGCGAGCGTGCGCCTCGACGATGGGCTCTACGTGGAGCGGGTGGTGCCGATCATCGCCACCGCGACCGTGCGCCGGGGCCCCCTCGCCTGGACCGTCAGCGACATCCTCCGCCTGGAGGCGAACCGGCCCTATCAGCTCATCTACGAGAAGGAGCCGCTCACGCTGCTGGGGGGCGCCGAGCGCTCCGCCTCCATCCAGGTTCGGAACTGGTCGCCGCTGGATCTGGAGCTGAGCCTCAGCGGCTCCGGCCCTGAGGGCTGGCAGGTGGCGCCGGCCGAGAGGCGCATCCAGGCGCCCGCGCTCTCGGATGCGAGCTTCGACGTTGCGGTGCACGCGCCGGAAGGGGCGGCGCGAGGGCGCTATGATGTGCGCGTCGTCGCCAATCACGCGGCAGGCGAGGACTCCGCGTTCATCGCCCAGCTTCCGGTCAGCGTCCTGGACGCGCTGCAACCGCTCCTGCCGGACGCCCAGGAGTGGGAGCGCCCCGAGGCGGAGCAGCGGGCGCGCATCCGCAACAGCTCCAAGTTCGCGGTCTATGCGGAGGAGGGCGAGACGATCGGCGCCAGCATTGAGAACATCCGCGTCACTCGATACGAGCACACGCTGACCTGGCGGCTGGTGGACCCGGCCCTGACAATGGTGGATCATGGGCGGATAGCGGTTGATGAGAGCGCGAAGGTCGAGCACGCCGCGGAGGTTGCAGGTACCTACTACCTCGAGGTCGTGCCGGGGAGCGGCTCGGCGGATGTTCGCTTTGCGAACCGGCTGGTGGCCGAGGTGGCGACGAAGCAGGATCCGCTGCAACTGTTCACCAGCGCCATCACCCGGCACTTCTTCGTCCCGGAGGGGGCCGAGCAGTTCCGGCTGGGGGCCCAGGATGGAGGGGCGGCGGAGGGGGCGCGCTTCGTCATCACGGCCCCTGGCGGCCGGGTTGCCTTTGAGCGCGACGGCAACTACAATGGCGTGGAGTGGCCGGTCCGGGTGGAGGACGGGGAGGCGGGGAAGCTCTGGCAGCTTCGCGTGGAGCCGCGGCAGGACATCGCCTTCTGGCTGGCCGGCGACGTCATGCCCTACCTCTCCACGTCGCCCGAGCGTGCGCTGCGGGTGGAGGGCCGGTAGGAGCGCTGCGGGATTCCGTGCCGCGCGGAAGGAGGGCACGTACATCAAGGCGAATGAGGCGAGGAGCCGCCGGACGGCCTTCCCGGCTCCCCATGCCGGCCTGGTCGATCTGACCGGGGGGATACGCCTGGTCTCGTGCCTGCCGGACGTATCTCATTCGTGTCCAGGAGCGAAGTTGCATGCGGCCTACGATCCTCGTCGTTGACGATGACGCGGCCACGCGGAAGATGATCGCGACCGCCCTGGAGGGCAATGGGTATGGCGTGGCGACGGCGACCACGGCCTCTGAGGCGCTGGACGCAATCCAGAGCGAGGAGCTGGACCTGGTCCTGCTGGATCTGATACTGCCGGACGGCGACGGCGTTGACGTCTGCCGCCAGGTCCGCCAGTACTCCGCGGTCTCCATCATCATGGTGACCGCCAAGCGGGACCTCACCGACCGTCTGGCGGGGCTGGACGCCGGGGCCGATGACTACGTCACCAAGCCGATCTCCATCGGCGAGCTGCTGGCCCGCGTCAGCGCGCTGCTTCGCCGCAAGAGGATGCGCGACGAGGAGCAGGTGCGCGAGATCTGCCACGGCGACGTCTGCCTGCGCCAGGCGGAGGGCGTGGCCGCGGTCGAGGGCCGCGAGGTGAAGCTCAGCGACACCGAGGCGGAGATCCTGCGCATCCTCATTGAGGCCGGGGGCGAGCCCCTCACTCTCAGGGAGATCGCCCGCCAGGTGTGGGGCGAGGATGAGACCGATCCCGCGGTGCTGCAGACGCACCTCATCAACATCCGTCACAAGCTGGAGGAAACGCCCCAGAGCCCTCGACATCTCGTTGCCACCGAGGACGGCGCCTACCACCTGGCGTGAGGCTGCATGGCGCCGGCGCTCGACGGCCCGCCGCGATGCGGGCCGTCTGCCGCGTACAGGCAGGTCCCTTCGTTCCCGACGCCGAATGCGCGTGGCAGGACAGCTTCGGAGGGAGTGTCACCGATGGCGGGACGCTTTCGGATCGCACTGCACCTGATCACCTGGCGGGGAGAGCAGCACGAGGACCCACAGAAGTGCTTCCGCGTGGCGGCCGAGGCCGGCTACGAAGGCGTTGAGGGCGTGAAAGCCGACAGCGCCGACGAGCTGGTGGAGCTGGCAGCGCTGGCGGCCACGTGGGGGCTGAGGGTCGTCAACGTGGGCGCGCCGAATCCCCGACTGCGCGTGCTTTACAACTGCGCCCTGGGCAACGAGGCCGCCGAGGTGGGGTCGCTGCGCAAGGCAGACTACGGCGGGCGGGCGATGGGACCGGCGCAGTTCGCGCAGGCCGCCGCCGACCTGGAGGAGCTCATCGAGGTGGCGGTGAGCCACGGCATGGCGCCCTTCCACCACGCCCACCGCGGGACGGTGATCGAGACCGCCGAGGACGCCACCATGATGCTGGAGGCGGCGCCGCGGCTGCAACTGCTGCTGGATACCGGCCATCTGCTGTGCTGCGGCTCGGATCCCATCGAGGTGCTTCGGCGCCACACCGGTCGGATCGGCCACGTCCATCTCAAGGACTTCCGTGCCGAGGACCCGGCGACATGGAACAACTGGGAGAGCACCTGGGGCGAGGACGGCTACTTCGAGGAGCTGGGCCAGGGCAACTTCGGCTTCGATGTGGCGCAGCTCATGAGAGAGCTCGACCAGTCGGGCTACCAGGGATGGGTGAGCATCGAGCAGGACACCTCCCGGCGCGCACCGGAGCTCAGCGCCAAGGCCAACCGCGACCTGCTGCGCTCGCTGGGCTACTGATGTCGCACCATTCACGAAGGTCGGCGTGCGCTTGACCGCGCTGGTCAGACGCAGGTGTCGGCGCGCTTGAGCGCTCTGATCTTCCAGCCCGACACGGCAGTGCCATCCCGTCAGGATCCTGGCCACAAGCCGGAGCCACAGGCAGTGAGGAGCCGGCGAGCGCCACAGGCCGCCGATGTGCGCTGTTCTCGTCACCCGCCGAGGCCGTGCAGCACGATGAGGTCGTGCTGGTCCACGTGCGGCACGTGCACGATCGAGCGCCGGAACCTGGTTCGCACCTGCACCGGGCCGCCCGTGACGGGGCGCTCAGCGCGGCGGATCCGCCACGGCAGTTCCACGGTGACCGGGCCGGCCGGCGGCACGCCGGAGAGGTCCACATGCGCGGAGGGGGCCACCACGCGCAGATGATGCGGGCGGCCGAGCACGTGCATCGCGTGGCGGTGGCCCTGCCGCCAGATGGTGACCGCCACGTGCGGCGCGGCCTCGATGCGCACTCGAGGCTGCACCACCGCCTTCAGCGCCCCGATAACCACCCGGCGGTAGTCGGACCAGGCGGTCTGGGAGTAGAAGCCGCCCACGTCGCGGTCGATGAAGAGCACCGTCCCCTCCCCCACCTTCCTGACCACGATGGCGCGGCGCTCGCTCAGCGGCTCCTCCCGCGGGTCGTCGCGGGGGCGCACCCCCCAGGCCATGACCTGGATGTCCTCAGTCCAGCGCTCCGGAAGGCGCTCCTCGTCGCCGGCGCCCCATGATCGGTCATCGGGCCACAGGCGTACCACCGGCGGGAGGCTCCGGGCCCAGCCGCCCTCCGGGGCGATGGCACGGGCGAGGCCGGCTCCGCAGGTGCGGGTGGCGACGCCCATGAGTGCGTCCAGGACGCCGCGCTCGCGGGGGCGCCCGATCTCGTCGAGCAGCCCCGTCATCGCGGTCACCAGCAGCGTCCCCCCGCCGCGGACGTACGCCTCCAGAGCCGCGGCCTGATCGTCGCTGAGGCAGCGGACGTCGGAGAGGATCACCAGCGGCAGCGGCCGGAGGTGCTCCGCGCGGATCTGGTTGTCCAGGATGACCTCGGACGGCCAGTGAGCGTCCAGCAGCAGGTTGTGCATCCCGTGCACCGAGCGCCACGTGGGCTTATCGTCCCCGCCGAAGGCGAAGTCCTTGGTGTTGGAGGAGAGCGCGATGCCGGCGAAGCGGAGCGGCTCCCCGCCGACGTACTCCGCCCGCGGCGCGAGGGCCTTCACCGTGTCCCTCAGCGCCTGTGTGTTGTAGCCGGGGCTGACGGGCTGCCCCTCGGAGTGGAATCCGCCGAAGGTCATGCACATCTCACCGAACCACGCCATCTGCTCCCCGCGGCTGCCCGGCCCCGGCGGGGTATGGCGGATCCACAGCTCGGGCGGATAGCAGGCGCTGACCTGCCGGAGGTACTTGAGCATCAGCGGCGCCTGCCAGGGCTGCTGGCTGACCTCGGCGCAGGAGAGGCCGTCGAAGCCCACCTCGTTGAGCGGGCAGCCGAAGCCGGTGGGGTGCGGCCAGCGGTTGAAGTTGTTCAGGCCGATCAGGCCGGTGGGTGAGTGAGCGCGCACGTGCTGGCACAGCCTGCGCCAGTAGTCCGCAAAGAAGTGCTGCCGCCACTGGATGAAACGCCGGAAGACAGGGTCGGACCAGTCCTCCAGCGCCGGCAGGTCCAGGCCCGTCTCGTCGCGGAAGCGACGCTCGCACCTGGGGCAACAGCAGCCGATGCGGCCGCCGGGCCAGGTGTTGGCGGGGCCCATGAAGCAGCCGTCGAACCAGATACCATCGAAGCCGAGATCCTCGATGACCTCTACGCAGTAGTCC
>JBNGDZ010000290.1:0-1002 GCA_049975765.1 Armatimonadota bacterium | reverse complement strand
GAGTTGAAGCACGGGCAGGGGTTCTGATTGCCGTAGACCTCCACGTGCCGCTCGGGCCGGCCGCCGACCTCACCCTCGATGGGCTGCAAGAACTGCATCCGCCAGTCGGGGTGCTCGCGGGTGGTCAGCGGGGAGGTGGAGAGGTACTCCCAGGCCATGATGATGATCCCGCGGCGGTGGCACTCGTCGGTGAACCACTCGAAGAGCCCGGCCTCTGCCTCCAGGACGTGGGGCAGATGACGGCTGGGGAAGAGCGGGTAGGAGCCCTTGGCGGCGCAGGAGTACCACCAGGCCCTCACGCCGGAGGCGTGCACCTGCTCGATCAGCCGCAGCATCTCATCGCGGGTGGGATAGCTGGTGGGCAGGCCGGGGCGATGCTCGATGCGCACCGGCGCCCAGGGGTATCCGCCGCCGATCTCTCCCGGTCGATAGGCCATGACCTACTCCCTCTCCGATTGCCGGGGTGCCAGGTCGCCGAAGTGCAGCAGTGCGCCCTCGCCGGGCCTCAGATGCAGGCGCAGGAGCGCGTCGCCGCCGGCGCGCGGCGCATTCATCGGCTGCCAGCGCCGCGTGGGGACATTGAAGCGCTCCACCGGCAGCCGCCGCGGGCTGACGCGCACGATCATCAGCCGGTCCCGCTCGTGGTCCCGATTGACGACCATCGCCAACTCGCGGCCGGCCCCGCCCGTGAAGTGCCCCACGAGCCAATCGCCGCAGGTCGGCCGCAGCCAGTGATCGTCGGGAGCCGCTCGGGTGCCCCTCGGCAGCGGTCGGGCGTGGTAGACTGCGGTCGAGGTCAGCGGCAACAGCTCCGGCCCCACAGCAGCGATCTCGGCGTTGAGGGCCGCGACGTCCCGCCCGCCGGGACGCAGCTGTGGGAGCATCCTCCGCCCCCGAGCGTGCTCGAAGACCACGTAGGCGTTGAACCACTGGATGCCCTTCACCCCGTAGGCCAGCGCGGTGTAGACGCTGTGGCGGAGCTTGTCGGGGTTGTCCCAGAGG
>JBNGDZ010000289.1:0-6509 GCA_049975765.1 Armatimonadota bacterium | reverse complement strand
CCCGGACGCCGACCTCGACGGCTACGTGCTGATGCCCAACGTCGATCTGCCCACCGAGATGGCGGACATGGTCCTCGCGGCGCGAGCCTATGAGGCGAACGCCGCGGCCTTCAAGTCCGGGCGTGAGATCATCCGCCAGGCACTGAGCATCCTGGCGTAGGAGGCCCCGCTCATGCGCATCGACACCGGCTCCGTGCCCCTTCCCATCCGCCAGCCTGACGGTGACGCGGACATGCCTCTGTCCGGCTCGGGTGCGCTCGGCGACCGAGGTCGGCCGGCCCAGACCGGCCAGGTCGGCGGGAGCTTCGCGAGCCTGCTGCGGGGGGCGCTGGATCGAGTCAACGAGAGCCAGCAGGCGGCGGACCTGGCAGTTGAGCGGGTGGTCACCGGCAGGGCTGAGGACCTCCACGAGGCGGTCATCGCCCTCGAGAAGGCGGATCTGACGCTGCGACTAACCGCCCAGGTCACCCGACGTGCCGTTGAGGCCTACAAGGAGATCTCACGGATGCAACTGTGAGGCGGCGGCCACGACCCGCAGGCTGGAAGCCTGGCCGACGCGATGCAGATTGCAGCCTGGTAGCCTGCGCACCGGGATCGGGAACTGACGCCGATGCTTGGCCAGCTACGGGAAACCTGGGAGTCGCTCGACCGCCGCCAGCAGATCGGGCTGGCGGCAATGGCGACGGTGGTGGTCGGGACGCTGGTGGCCGTTGGCGTCTGGGCCATGCGCCCAACCTGGGCGGTGCTCTACAGCGACCTGTCTCCGCAGGACGCGCAGGCGGTGGTGGAGCAGCTCAAGAAGCAGGGCGTCGCGCATCGCCTGGTCAGCGGCGGCAGTGCCGTGCAGGTGCCCCAGCAGCGCCTCTACGAGCTGCGCCTTCAGCTCGCCGGGGAGGGCCTGCCGGGCAGCTCCACCGTCGGCTTCGAGCTGTTCGACCGCACCAGCTTCTCCACCAGCGATCTGCAGAACAATGTCAACCTCCAACGTGCTCTGCAGGGGGAGCTTGAGCGAAGCGTGTGCACGCTCGAGGAGATCGCCACCGCCCGCGTGCATCTGGCGCTCCCCGAGGAGCGGCTGTTCACCGAGCAGCAGGAGCCACCCAGCGCGTCCGTGGTCGTGGGCCTGGATGGCCACCGCCTGAACACCGAACAGGTGGCAGCCATCACGCAGCTCGTGGCCAGCGCCGTCCCGTCGCTGGAGCCGGGGGCGGTCACCGTAGTTGACACCGCGGGGACGGTGCTGTCCGGCGGCTGGGACTCGGGCGGCGGGCTCCTGACCATGGCCCAGCTCGACGCCACCCGGGCGTACGAGGAGCGCATGCGCCAGCACCTGCAGACCATGCTGGACTCGGTGCTCGGCGCAAGCCACTCGGTGGTCCGCGTGCAGGCCGAGCTGGACTTCGAGACTCAGCAGCTCACGCGCGAGACCCTCGAGCCTTCCGCGGGCGAGGGCGTGGTCACCAGCGAGGAGCTGACCAGCGAGCAGTACGAGGGCGACGGCGGCGTGGAGGTCGGCGGGCCTGCGGGGCTGACCGCCCGGGGATCGCGCACCGCCTCCGGCGAGAGCGGCAGCTACGAGCATACCCACGAGAGCCGGGAGTACGACTACTCGCGAACCCACGAGCAGCTCACCCGGCCGCCGGGGAGGGTCAAGCGTCTCACGGTGGCCGTGGTCATCGACGAGAGCCTTGACTCCGCCGCCGCGACCCAGGTGCAGCAGATCGTGGAGGCTGCCGCCGGCGTGGACCCCGAGCGCGGGGATGTGGTCACGGTGGAGACGATGGCGATCGACGCCGTGAGGGTGGCTCAGGAGCAGGAGAAGGCGGCGGAGGCCGCCGAGGCCGATCGCCGGCGCAGCAGGACCATCGAGCGCGCCATCCGCTACGGCACGATCATCCTGATGTTCGCGATGCTGGCAGGGGCGGTAATCATGTTCTCGAGACGACGCGGCCCCGCCGAGGAGCCGGAGGAGCGCGACGAGGCCGACGACACGGCCTCGCAGCCCGATGCGGCCCCGGCGGAGACCCCAAAGGACGCCGGCGAGGGCGAGCTGGAGTTGGCGCCCATGACGGTCGAGGAGCTGCAGACGGCCACTGAGAGGGTGCAGCCCGACGACCGCGGCCTGGCGGACGCACTGTCGGCCCTCGGCTCCAAATCCCCGGAGAGCTTCGCGGAGCTGTTGCGGGGCTGGATGACCCCCGAGAGCGGCTCGCCTGGCCAGGGACGTGACGAGCGGTGAGAGCGGCGCGCCAGCCCGACCCGTCGCCCTGGCGGTGGCCGCCGCTGGACGATGACACGGCGTCCGACCCGCAGTTCACGCCCATGGCGCCCGATGCCTTGTGTGCAAGTGAGCGGTCGAGTGCCGGGGAGACAGATGATTCGACGCGCCGGGACGTGCCGCGATCCCCGGGGGATGTCCGCGAGGAGGCCGAGCGGCTGATCGAGCAGGCCCGACGGGAGGCGGAGGATATCCGGCGACGAGCCCGCGAGGAGACCGTCCGCGAGGTCCGCGGGCGCCTGGAGGAGGCGCTGCACGAGACCGTCGCCGAGCAGGTGGCGGCCTTCGAGGAGGCCCGGCAGGCGCTCCTGGCGCAGATGCGCGCCGCCGCCGCCAGGCGCGCAGATGAGCTGGAGCGAGAGGTGGCCGGCCTCGTGGCCCAGATGGCCGCGAAGGTCGTCCGCCGAACGATCGAGGAGGACGCGAGCATCGTCCTGGACGTCGTCCGTGACACCATCGCCGAGGCGGCTGGCGCGTCTCGCCTCACCGTCCACGTCGCGCCGGCGCAGGAGGCGCTGGTGCGGGAGGCGCAGGCGGAGCTGCTGTCGGCCGCTGAGGGCGCGGAGGAGCTGCGCATCGTGGCCGACGAGGCCGTCGGCGAGGGCGGATGCATCGCGGAGACAGGGCGCGGACGCTTCGACGCGCGCATCGAGACCCAGCTTGAGCTTCTGGAGGACGAGCTGGCGCAGGTGCTTGGTGGAGTCGAGGATTGGCACGGCGCGGCTCGGGCCGCTCCGGGCGGCGGAGACTGCAGTCCAGTCTCGGAGAGCTCGTGAGCGGCCGTGACGGCGGTGGAGTCCTGCGGGCCCTCCGTCAGCGCCTCGCGACCGCGCCGACGGTGCGGCGCACCGGTCGCGTGACGAAGTCCGTGGGGATCATCATCGAGTCCGACGGCCCTCCCGCGCAGGTCGGGGAGATGTGCGAGATCGCCACCTCGGGGGGCAGCATCCGGGCTGAGGTGGTGGGCTTCCGCGACGAGCACCTGCTGATGATGCCCCTGGGCCACACCCGGCGAATCGCCGCCGGCAGCCGGGTCATCGCCAGTGGCCGGCCCATGATGATCCCGCTCAGCGAGGCCATGCTCGGTCGCGTCTTCGACGGCCTGTGCAGGCCGCTGGATGATCGACCGCCTCCTGCCGCCGAGCAGTTCCTCCCCGCCGAGGCGGCGCCGCCACAGGCCATGCGCCGCCACCGTATCACCGAGCCTCTCCCGCTGGGCGTACGCGCCATCGATGGGCCGCTCACCTGCGGGCGAGGCCAGCGCATCGGCATCTTCTCCGGCTCCGGCGTAGGCAAGTCCACGCTGCTGGGCACCATCGCTCGCAACACCGCCGCGGACGTGAACGTCATCGGCCTCATCGGCGAACGCGGGCGGGAGGTGCGCGAGTTCGTGGAGGAGATTCTGGGCGAGGAGGGCCTCGCCAGATCGGTGGTCGTGGCCGCCACCAGCGACCAGCCGCCACTGGTTCGCCTGCGTGGCGCCCAGGTCGCCACCACCATCGCGGAGTTCTTCCGCGACAGGGGCCTGGACGTGCTGCTGATGATGGACTCCATCACCCGCGTGGCGTGGGCACAGCGCGAGGTGGGCCTGGCCGCCGGCGAGCCCCCCACGCGCAACGGCTACACCCCATCGGTCTTCGCGGAGCTGCCCCGCCTCCTCGAGCGTAGCGGCATGTCCGACCGAGGCAGCATCACCGCCCTCTACGCCATCCTGGTGGAGGGAGATGACCTCACCGAGCCGGTGGCCGACGCCGCGCGCGGCATCCTCGACGGGCACGTCGTTCTCTCCCGCGAGCTGGCAAACCAGGGGCACTATCCGGCCGTTGACGTCCTGCAGAGCGTCAGCCGCCTCATGGACGCCGTCGTGGACGAGGAGCACCGGCGCCACGCCCGCACGCTGTGCGAGAACATGGCGATCTACGCCGAGCACGAGGACCTGATCACGCTCGGGGCCTACGAGGCGGGCAGCGATCCCGTCGTGGACCGCGCCATCGCACTCCGCCCGCAGATCCTGCGCTTCCTCCGCCAGGACGTCGGGGAGTGCCCGTCCTTCGAGGACACCCGGCGGGCACTCGCCGAGGCGATCCAGCCGCCACCGGAGCCCGCGCCGGCCGGTCCGGGCCTGCGCTCCGAGCCCCAGCAGCATCGCCGCCCACACCCCTCTCAGGCGCTGGCGAGCTTCAGAGCCGCGGCCGGCACGGAGGCCGCCGACGAGCCACAAGCGGGCGGCAGGGATCGCCGTGAGCGCTAAAGTTCGCCACCTCGATGACGATAATACACCGACCCACGGAACGCGCATCGCGACTTGCTGACCGACTGGTGGCTGAGAGTGCCTGACTTCGAGTTCTCGCTGCAGACCGCCCTCGACCTGAGGCGCCACGAGGAGGACGCCGCCCGGCGGCGACTCGCACAGGCGCAGCGCCTCGCCGACGGCATCCGGGCCGAGATCCGGGAGACGCAGGGCCGCCATGACGAGATCGTGGCGGCCCTCACTGGCGGCGGGATGCGCGGCGACGGTGGACTGATGTTCGGCAGAGTCCGGCACGCTCACCGCTGCCTTCAGAGCCTCCGACACTCCATCGGCAGCCTACAGCAGCGACTGGAGCAGGCGGAGCGGGTCTGCCGCCGGCGACGCGCGGAGCTGCTCGCCGCCTCCCAGGCGCGCGAGGCTCTGGAGCGGCTCGCCCAGCGCCAGGAGAGGGACCATCGCCGGGAGCTGGCGCACCGCGAGCAGCGAGAGCTCGACGAGGCCGCCATCACTCGCCACCACCGCCAACAGGTCGCTCCGGGCGTGGCCGATCCGGGCATCGCGGCAACCTGACACGCCCCGCAGACGAAGCTATCCGGGCCAGCAGACAGGGGCCAACCGTGCTGAGCAGACTGCCGCAGATCATCCAACGCGTCGCGACGATCCGATCGCGCCTCGGGCAGGTGTGGGGCGCGCAGAGCGAGCGCGCCACCCTGCAGGAGAGCGGCTTCGCGCAGGCGCTGGCGGTGGCGCGGCGCTCGCACGCCCCCCACGCCGGCGGCCACGGGCGCTTCGATGATGTCATCCGCCACGCCGCGGCCAGCTACGGTCTGGGTGAGGACCTGCTCCACGCCGTCATCCGGGCCGAGTCCGGCTACGACCCCGGCTGCACCTCCTCCGCCGGCGCCATGGGGCTGATGCAGCTCATGCCCGGCACGGCCAGCGCCCTCGGTGTCAGTGATGCCTACGACCCGGTCCAGAACGTGCTCGGCGGCGCGCGATACCTCCGCGAGCAGCTCGACCGCTTCGGCGACCTGTCCCTGGCGCTGGCGGCCTACAACGCCGGGCCGGGCGCGGTCGAGCGGCACGGGGGCATCCCTCCGTATCGTGAGACCGAAGCCTATGTGCAGCGCGTGCTCGGGTACCTGAGTGAGTCGGGCTCGAAGCCAGACCCGCGCGGGCGCAACTGGAGTTGGGAGCCCGGCATCAGCCGCTGGGAGCCGAACCCAGGCGGAGGGGAGGTGCCACGATGACCCAGCCGACCGCCGCCGTCCCCCAACCGCGGAGTGGCGTGCCGCTGGAGGCGCTCGCCGATCGACCGGCCTGCGATCCGGGCCTCTTCCTGGCCGCACTGGGCCTGTCGCTGCCGCCGGGATCGCAGGGTCCCCTGTGCCCCGGGGGCTCCTCGCCTGAGGAGGGTGTCGCCGCAGTTCAGCGGCCGAGCACCAGTCCGGGGGCCGCGCCCGTCAACGGCGCACGCACAGGAGTGTGCGTGCCACGGAATAGTCAGGCTTACCCTTCGGCCCAATCTACAAGAGGCGGGGCTGCCGACCCCTCCAGCGCTGGCACACGCGGCGAGGCGGCTCCACTTCCATCCGGTACGGCCGGGCAGCGCGTGGGGCCGGGTCTCGGCGAGCAGCATGGCACGCCGCCGGATGGCGACTTGGGACATGGAGCACGGTCGGGGGCCCCGGCAACGGGACCCGAGGAGTCGCGACAGGCCATTTCCGGGCGTGGCTCGCAGGCGGGCGAGACTCGTGCCGAGCACGTAACGGGAGAGTCGTCTCGGTCCGGCGGCCCTTCGTTTGCTCCCTCCGCAGGGCGGGAGGGCGGGTCCAAATCGGCGATGCCGGAGACCGCAGGCGAAAAGCCCGCGGCACGACCCGGTCACGGTGCGGGCCCGGAGTTTCCGCCACGACCCGGTCACGGTGTGGGCCCGGCGTCTGCGCCACGAGCCGGTCACATGGCAGGTGCGGATCGTGC
>JBNGDZ010000288.1:2293-6592 GCA_049975765.1 Armatimonadota bacterium | reverse complement strand
GTCCACGTGCAGGTGGTAGTTACCGATGTGGCCGAAGACTACTGAGGAGGCGCCGGAGAGCTGGGTGCTGAGCCGGCCGGAGGCGGTGCGCGAGGTGGCCAAGCACTACGTTGACGCCGGTGCGGAAATCATCCTCACCAACACCTTCGGCGGCAGTCGCCTCAAGCTCGCCAGGTGCGAGCTCGATGATCGCGCCGAGGAGATCAACCGAACCGCCGCGGAGCTGTCAAAGAGCGTCGCGGACGACCGGGCGCTGGTGTTCGCGTCGATCGGGCCGACCGGCGAGTTCATGGAGCCGCTGGGCCCCGTGACCGAGGAGGAGATGGTCGAGGTCTTCGCGGAGCAGGTGCGGGGGCTGGTTGCCGGCGGCGCGGACGGCCTGCTCATCGAGACCATGACCGACCTGGGCGAAGCGAAGGCGGCGCTGACGGCGGCGATGGCGCACTTCGACGGGCCGGTGGTGGCCTCGATGACCTTCGACAAGGGGCCGGGCGGCTACGCCACGATGATGGGCGTGACTCCCGAGCAGGCGGCCGAGGAGCTGCAGGCGGAGGGCGCGGACATCGTGGGCAGCAACTGCGGGCACGGCATCGAGAACATGATCGACGTGGCCAGGCTGATGCGGCCGGCGACCGATCTGCCGCTGTGGTGCAAGCCCAACGCCGGCATGCCAAAGCTCGTGGACGGCCGCACCGTCTTCGACGAGACCCCCGAGGAGATGGCCTCCCACTTCGGTGACCTGGTCGAGGCGGGGGCGCAGATCATCGGCGGATGCTGCGGCACCACGCCCGATCATATCCGGGCGCTGGTCGAGAGACGCGACGCGATGCTGCGGGCCTGACACCGCGCACCTCGGGAGCACAAGCGATGGATGTTCTGGAGCGACTGAACCAGGGCCGGATTCTCGTCGCCGACGGTGCGTGGGGCACGCAGCTTGACGCCCGCGGCCTGCCGCGTGGCGAGCCGCCTGAGAAGTGGGTGCTGCAAAGGCCCGAGGCGGTGCTCGAGGTGGGCCGGGGCTACGCCGAGTGCGGCCCCGACATACTGATGACCGTAACGATGAACGGCAGCCCCATCGCGCTGGCCAGGGCCGGGCTGGCGGAGCACGTGGACGAGATCAACCGCCGCGCGGTTGAGCTCTCAATGCAGGCCGCCGCGGGCCGGATGCCGGTCTTCGCCTCCGTCGGCCCCACCGGCGAGTTCATGGAGCCGCTTGGGGAGATCTCGGAGGGGGAGATGGTGGCGGCCTTCGCCGAGCAGATGGCGGCGCTACTCGCGGCGGGCGCCGATGGCATCGTGATCGAGACCATGTTCGACCTGGGCGAGGCGAAGGCGGCACTGCGGGCGGCCAATGAGCACCGCGCCGTCCCGGTCGTCGCCTCGATGACCTTCGACAGAGGTAAGAGAGGCTATGCGACGATCATGGGAGTCTCTCCCCGACAGGCGGCGGAGGAGCTGCAGGCGGCCGGCGCCGACGTTGTGGGATCCAACTGCGGGCACGGGATCGAGCAGGCGATTGAGGTTATCCGGCTGATGCGGTCGGCGACCGACACTCCGCTGTGGTGCAAGCCAAATGCGGGCATACCACGCCTGCAGGCTGGAGAGGCCGTATTCGAGGAGACGCCGGAACAGATGGCCTCGCACTTTGAGGAGCTGGTCGAGGCCGGAGCGCAGGTCATCGGCGGCTGCTGCGGCACCACGCCGAAGCACATTCGGGCGCTGGTCAGGGCCCGAGACGAGATGACGCGCAACCAGAGCGAGTGACACGACGAAGAGGAGACTGATGATGGGGCAGATCGGAGTCGGATTCATCGGCTGCGGCGGTATCCACACCGCCCACGCACCGCACGTGGTGGAGCACCCCGACGCCTTCATCGCCTGCGCCATGGACGTCAGCGAGCAGGCGGTGGAGAAGCATCAGGAGCGGTATGGCACGGAGTGCGGCACGACCGAACTGGAGGACCTGCTGGACCATGACGATATTGCCGCCGTGGTGGTCTGCACGCCTACCGGCTTTCACCCCGACGGGGTCATCGCCGCCGCTGAGGCGGGCAAGCATGTCTTCTGCGAGAAGCCCATGGCCATGACGGTAGCCGAGGCTGAGAGGATGGCGCAGGCCTGCGAGGACAACGGCGTCATCCTGCAGATCGGCTTCGTTCGGCACTTCTGTAACGAGTGGCTGAAGCTGCGCGAGATCATCCAGGACGGGGCGATCGGCCGGCCCGTAGTGTGGCGCTCGGTGAGCGGCGGCTCCGGCGCGCCCACGCCCTGGTTCTTCGACCGGAAGATCGGGGGCGGCCCCTTCATCGACGGGGCGGTGCACAACTACGACTTCGCGCGCTTCATATTCGGCGAGGCCACCCGCGTGTGCGCGAACCTGCGCCACATGAAGACCACCGGCGACGCCCTGGACACCGGAGTGGCGACGGTGGATTTCGAGGGCGGCGATCAGCTCATCATGTGCTGGTCGTGGGGCCTTCCCGGCTACGGATCGGACGTCCGCGCTCAGGGCGCCCATGACGTCCTGGGGCCGGAGGGCGCCATCGTCTTCGCCGGTGAGGGCAAGCTGGAGGTGCGGCGCCCCGGCGGCGAGGAGATCGTGCAGTACGAGCCCGACACCGGCTCGGACTGGTTCCGGCGGCAGATGGCGCACTTCATCGACTGCGTGAAGTCCGGCAGCCAGCCCGACGTCGGGGCCCGCGAGGGCATCGAGGCCACGCGCATCGCCGAGGCCATTCTCAGCGTCGGGGAGCAGCCCGGCGTTGTGGAGTTCTGATACCGATGATGACACCCGCAATGTGGACGAGCATTCTCATTGAGCTTCCCCCCGTCGAGGCGGTCAGGAGCCTTGCCGGCATCGGCTGGGAGGCCTTCGAGCTCTCGACAGAGCACCTGGAGATGGTGGCCGATGCCGCCAGCCCCGAGGCCGCGGCGGACGAGCTTGCCGCCGCGGTCGATGATCTCGGAGTCACGATGCCGCAGGCGCATCTGCTCATCAGCGCGGATGTGGCCTCGCTGGACGAGAAGAGGCGGGAGAGCGACCTTGCCAGAGTGGAGCAGCATATCGCGCTGTGCCGGCGGATCGGTG
This sequence comes from Armatimonadota bacterium, assembly GCA_049975765.1. Classification (GTDB taxonomy): domain Bacteria; phylum Armatimonadota; class Zipacnadia; order Zipacnadales; family UBA5352; genus JAYENL01. The sequence continues at coordinate 3,504 of JBNGDZ010000288.1, read as the reverse complement.
TGGAGGTGGGCGTGATCCATCCCGGCGGTGGGCAGCCCGCGACCTGGGAAGAGTGGCAGCGGCAGGCCGAGCTGCGAGTGGACGGCTTCCGGCGCCTGGCCGAGTGCGCCGCCGGGCATGACTTCCGCCTGGCCGTCGAGGATACCATGGACTCCGGCGGCGGGACCTCCGCGGCCATGGGCCGGCGCCGCTACGGCGCCGTCATCCCCGAGCTGCACGAGCTTATCGACGCCGTCGGCGCAGACTGCATGGGCATCTGCCTGGACGTCGGCCACGCCAACGTGCAGGGCCTGACCATGGCGGAGGGCGTCAGGCAGTGCGGCGAGCGGCTCATCGCCCTGCACATCCAGGACAATGACGGCAACAGCGACCAGCATCTGGCGCCCGGCCGGGGGAGCATCGACTGGGAGGCGGGCATCGGGGCACTCCGGGAGCTGGGCTTCGAGGGCATCTTCAACCTCGAGATACCCGGGGAGCGCGGCCTGCCCGTGGAGCTGACGCTCAAGAGGATGGAGGGCGTCCTGGCGGCCACTCGGTGGCTGCTGGAGCGGTAGGCTGGAGGTGTGAGTGATGCGAATGAGGGTGACCGTCGCCGTGGCCCTGACGCTGGTGGTGCCTTTCGCGGCGCCGATCGCGGCGCAGGTCGAGGACCACTACTGGGAGCTTGGTGTGGGCTGCTACTGGGGTGGCATGGGGGCTCTCACCGAGCTCGACGTGGCTCGCTATGACTGGCTGTACGTGGGCTTCGGGAACGTCTCCGCCAGCGAGCAGACGGTGGCGCAGATCAACCGCTTCCTGGACATCAATCCCGATCTCAAAGTTGTCATCCGGCTGTGGCCGATCATGAACCTGGGGGACTGCCCCGAGAACCGCTACCAGGCCACTTTCCTGCACTACCTGTACGAGCCGGGCGTGAGGGAGGGCGTCGCCGAGCGCATCAACCAGCAGGTCTCGGTGGTACTCGAGAACATCAGTCGCCCCGAGAACGTGGTCGGGCTCACCTTCCTGGAGGAGCTGCCGCTGCACTTCAGCGGCGATCCATGGCGTCGCAACGAGGATGGGCAGGAGCCGACCTGGGCGATGGAACGCTTCAGGGAGGAGATCGAGGCGGAGGTGGGGCGCCCGCTGACCTGGGACGACGAGATGCGCCGGTGGTGGGGCCGGAAGTGGGTGGAGGTCATCAACGACATCCACGGGGCGATGAAGGCGGC
>JBNGDZ010000288.1:0-2283 GCA_049975765.1 Armatimonadota bacterium | reverse complement strand
GGTCTGGTACTACCAGCAGACGAACCACACCTCGCTGGACATGGTCCCGGAGGGGACGCCGCTCGACACACGGATGCTCATGCCCATCCACTGGGGCGAGATCATCAAGCCGGGGCTGTGTGACGGCTTCTTCGCCTACCCCAACAACGGCGAGATCTGGGGGCGCTACACCCGGCTGGCGCGCGAGCACGATTGGCTGATGTTCTCGCAGGTCTCACACCCGGGCCGTATGCGGCTGTGCCCGTGGGACGAGTGCGTGGCGATGGCGAAACAGCGGCTGCCGCAGAACCTGGGGTACTTCTTCTACTGCGAGGGAGACTGCGCGGCGAACGACGCCTGGAACGATGATCCAGGCATTCCGGAGGACCCGGAGTGGAACACCCGCGGAGTCTCCCAGCCACTGCACCACCGGCGCTTTCTGGCGACCCAGGGCGTCGGCATGGAGATCGTGCGCAGGCAGCCTCCACTGCGCATCCTGCTGGACCTCCCGCTGGACTCGGCGGAGGCGGGGGGCATGGTGCACGTCTCGGCGGTCGTCGAGAACGCCCGGGAGCCGTCGTTCTTCCTCGATCCGGCCGAGGCGCGTGTCGAGGGCGTCACGGTCACGCTGGCGCCGCCGGAGGGCTTCAGCGTAGATCCGACGGCCTCACCGCCGGCCACGCTCCACCTGGGCGAGATGGCGCCCGGAGAGCGCCGCCTGGCGGACTGGTGGGTGAGCGTGCCGGAGGGCTTCACCGGCACTACGGAGGGTCAATTCACCGTGCGCGCCGAGGCCGACGGCGCAACGCCGACGGTGATGACGGCCGCCGCGGATACCGCCATCGCCCTGGCAGAGCCCCACAAGGTGGGCATCTCGGGCACGGAGTGGCTCGAGCCGGGCTTCCGTCTGGCCGCCGATGTGCAGCCGACCATCGTGATCGAGTGCATCAGCGAGACCGTCCGCAATCCGGCCGTGAGCGACGGCGCCGCCCGTGTGCAGTATCTGGGGACGCTGGAGCGCGGGCAGCGGCTGGTCATCGACCCGCGGGAGGGCAGCCGGCTGATCACGCTGCCGCTGCTCGATGACGACGGGTCATCCCGCGCCGACGCCGACGACCCCACCGGCTTCCGCTGCTTCGCCGAGGGCTACCTCATCGTCCGCACGCGCGTCGAGCGCACGGTGGAGCCGGGATCGCCGCTGAAGGTGACGATCTCAGGGAAGGCCGACGGCGGCGGGCAGAGCCACGTCGTCTTGCGCTTCGGCACCGAGGATGGCGAGACCGTGGACGTGGGCGGCCTGACGAATCGCTTCGCCGAGCAGTGGCGGGAGGCGGAGGCCGAGTTCACGGTGCCCCACAACGCCACGGAGCTGCAGTGGGTCTATCTGTATCGCTTCGGGCGCGAGGGGCGGGTGTGGTATGGTCCCGTGAGCGTGCGTGCCGCCGGCGAGGATGGCACGGGCGTGGATGTCTCCGACCAGGTCCGGGGGCGCTTCCCGACACTCAGCCGCGGGACGTTCACGGTCTTCCACTACGAGGACGAGAGCCGGCCGACGACCCGCCCAAGGGCCCGCGTTCAGCTCGTGCTGCCGGAGTGAGGTGCTCAGCCGCCCGGGTCCGCCTTCGCGGCGCGGTCGAGGGCCTCTCGGGCGGCCTTGAGGCGAGGGTCGGCGGGATTGAGCGTCTCGGCAGCGCGCAGCAGGCGCCGGTCGAGATCGAAGATGACCACATCACCTTCCGGCGAGATGATAATGTCAGCGTCGCCGCGTGCGGTCCGTGGTCCGGCCGGTCTCTCGCTCATAGTACTCCCCGGTCAGCTCTCGGTGCGTGACCTCCCCAAGGGCCTGCTCGAAGGGCCGAACGGCCTCCAGGCAGGAGCGGCCCTTGAAGCCGTGGGTGAGGATCTGGACGTCCCCGTCCGGCCCGATGGTGATCTCCAGCTCCTTGCGCATCCGGCGACCTCCTCCCCTCGCCTGTGGAGTTCGGCGCCGCGGCATTGAGGACCTGCCGGACGTGTATGGAGGAGACTGCTGGCGAACGGTGAATCACCTCACGAGCCGGAGCCAGACGGGTGAAGGGAGTTAGGCTGGATGAAAGCGATTATGGTCGGCGTGGACGGGTCCGGGAGCAGCGAGGTGGCGCTTCGCTACGCCGTGGAGATCGCGGGCATCGCCGACGCCAGAGTCGTCGGCGTGGCCTGCGCGGTGGAGGACTTCGACGGCGAGACCGCGCTCGATGAGCGTTCGGTGGAGGAGATCGAGGGCCTGGAGCATATTCCGACAGCCGCGGTCGAGTGGTTCCGCAA
>JBNGDZ010000287.1:0-6615 GCA_049975765.1 Armatimonadota bacterium | reverse complement strand
CCCTCCAAACGGCACGACAAACGGCCGGGCGGGCTGGGCAGCCCGCCCCTCCGTACGGCGCGCCTCACGACAACGGCCGGCGGGTCTGAAGCCCCGCCGCTCCGGACGGCAACGGCACACGGAAAAGACGGTCGGCGGGTCTCAAGCCCCCTTGGGCCGGACGACATGACGCCGCTTTGCCGTACGGAGGCGCTGCTTGCCCCCGCCGCGCGCCGTTGCCGTTCGGTCCATCGGTGGTGCCGGACTTCCGTGAGGCCTCGCGTCGCTCAGAACCGCGGATTGCGCTGGACGCCGAACCAGTTGCGGCCCTCGGCCGGCGGCTCCGGGACCGCCGGGAGCAAGCCGTCCTCGGGGATCTCCCGGTCCACCGGGATGAGCGTGTAGCTGCTGTCCGGCTCGGTATCCCAGCGCAGCTCCTCGCCCTCCAACGTTCTCTCCTCGTCGGCCATGATCAGCCGCACGGACTGGTTCGGCCAGGGGTTGCGGAGCCTGCAGCTCTCGCCGATCTCGCTCCAGATACGGACGTACTCGACCTCACCGTCGCGCATCCGCGCGCCGACGAGGAATGCGCCCTCGGCCCGCAGGTCCTCGAAGGCGCAGTCCGACCAGTGGTCAGGGATGGCCGCGAAGAGGCGGATCACGCCGCCCCAGCTCTGCAGCAGCATCTCCATGATCGCCGCGGCGGCGCAGAACCCCGCCTCCAGCGTCATCGGCGAGTAGCGCGCTCTCGAGTGGCCGAAGGCCCGGTAGTCCCCGTTGACGTGGAAGGTGTTGGGGGTGATGAAGGCCCGGTAGCGCTGCAGCATATCCCAGGCCATGTTCCCCATCCCCGCCCGTGCCGCGATCAGTGACGCCCACGGGAAGGACCAGCCGGTCCATGCCCCTGTCCCCATCTCGATGAGGTGCGTGATTGAGGCGTCCACCAGCGCCCGCTGCTCGTCGCCTCCCTCGACGGTGAGCGTCCCCAGCGGATGGATGGCCATGAGGTGTGAGTGGTGCCGGTGGGACTCGTACAGCGGATCGTCAGCGGTGACGTGCAGGCCATCGCCGCCCTGCGGGTAATCGGCCAGCCGCTCCAGCGTCTCTCGCCAGCGCTCCCGCTCGTCATCGTCCTCGAGGCCCAGCACATCCGTGGACTCGATGAGGCTCTCGCCGAGCCAGCGGATCAGCGCGATGTCCACGGTCGGGTCCGGGCCGTAGCGGGAGATGCTGCCCTCGCCCCACTCGGGGGAGTAGCCCAGCGGGATGTGCAGGCGCCCGTCATCGGCCTCCTCCAGCAGGCCCATGTAGGTCTGCATGGCCCCGCGCATCATGGGCAGAGCGCGCTCACGCAGGAACCGCTCGTCGCGGCTGTAGAGCCAGTGCAGCCAGTAGTGGTGCGCCAGCCAGGCGGCGTTGCCCGGCCAGAACTCGACGCCATGATAGCCGTGCACGCGCGAGCCATCCGGGCCGATGGCGCAGCCGCTGAGGATACCGTCAAAGCCGAAGAAGCTGCGACACTGCTCGCGCCACCGCGGCAGGCACTCGAAGAATGTCTCATACAGCGGCTGGCCGGCGTCGAGGTGATTGGAGGCGTAGACCGGCCAGTAGCTCTCCTGCACGTTCATGTCCAGGTGGTAGTCGCCAGACCACGGCGGCATGACGCCGTCGGCCGTCCACACGCCCTGAAGCGTAGTCGGCAGTCCGCCGGGTCGGGAGCAGCACCCGAGCTTGTACATCTCCGCGTAGAAGAGGTTCTCCAGCAGCGCGTCGGGGACGGCCAGAAAGCACGCCCGCCACCATTCCGCCCACCAGGCCAGACGCTCCTGGGCGAGGCTCTCGATCTCCCCCGGCGCCTCGCGGACCAGCCTCACCGCCTCCGCGCGCGGGTCATCCGCATCGTTGTGGCTCAGCACGGCGATCGGCAGCATGAACTCGCCGCGTACCTCATGTACCTGCCAGGCCACCACGTACTCGCCGCCGGCCGGGAAGCGCACGCGCAGCCACCGGCAGCCGTCAGGCTCGCGTCCGGTCTCCGGCTCCTCGTAGCCCCAGTCGGCGAGCGTCTGCTGGGCGTCATCGCTGAGGTGGTCGAGAGACACATAGACCTCCACGTCGCGCGCCTCGGACAGGTCTCTGCCGTGGAGCGTCATCACCAGCAGATTCTCCCTCTCGGCGATCCAGGCGCAGAACTCAATGCGCTCCTCCATCAGCTCGGGCGGATCGCGGTCCGGGTCGAAGTCTGCGCCGGGACCCGTCCAGCCCAGCACCGATGCTCCATGGAGGCTCAGACTGGCGCGGAAGCCGCCCGTTGTCGGGAGATGGAGCTCGACGCGCGGCATCGGCAGGCGCGTGGGATATGCCTTCTCGGGCACCCGCCAGCGCTGGTTCATGTCCCACTGGGCCTGTTCCTCGGCGCCTGCCTCCACAAGCTCGCGGAGGTGCTCGTAGTTGTAGACCTCAGGATCGGCCTCCTGCTCGCGCAGCTCCCAGCAGTCGTACTTGTCGAGCGTTATCTTCAGCGGCGAGCCGTCGCCCCAGATCAGCGCCCCGATGTGCCCGTTCCCCAGCGGGATACCGGTATTCCACTGTATGGGAGCGCGCTCCCAGATGAGGTCGTGCCGGGACAGGTAGCTGTCGATCTGTCTGTCGGTCAGGCGCATAGCGCATCGCCTCCCGCGAAGGGCTGGAAGGTCGAGGCTCTATTCTCGCCCCGCGGCCGGCGCCCTCTGCCCCGGGCGAGATCGCCCTGCATCAGGAAGGCTGTCGGCGCCGTCCCGGAGAATCCCCTGATAGCAGCACAGGCCACAGCACCGGAGGGAGAGTCATGAGCGATCGTACGCTGCGTGTCGCCGTCGTGGGCGGCGGCATGTTCTTCGAGGAGGTCATCGGCCATACCCTGCTGGACCTCGAGCGCCACGGCATCGCGCCGTACCTGGGCTCCATCGGCCAGGGGCGGCTCGCCCGGGATCTCGCCGACATCGCGGTGGAGTTCGTGGCCATCGGCACACACTCCCCACAGCGGGGCACCGCCGGCAGGATATGCGAGTGGTACCGCCAGGGCGTGCCGGACGCCTCCGTGCAGCCGTTCTACGGCGAGACCGTGTGGGAGGAGATCATCGCCGAGACGGAGCCCGACGTGCTGATGGTCGCCACGCCCGACGACCTGCACTACCCGCCGATCATCGCCGCGCTCTCGCACGGGCTCGACGTCATCACCGAGAAGCCCCTGTGCCTGATGCTGGAGCAGGCCGATGAGATCATCGCCGCCGCCGAGCTGGCGGAGCGCATCGTCTCCTGCGACATGCACAAGCGCTACGACCCCATGAACGTGAAGCTCTTCCGCGATTTGGTGCCGAGAATGGGGGAGGTCAACTACGTGCGGGCGGTGCTGGAGGAGCCGCTGGAGGTCTCCACGGAGGTGTTCAGGTGGGCGGCGCGCTCGAACCCCTTCAGCTACGTGGGCTGTCACTGGACCGACGTGGTCCACCACTACCTGGGGCTGGAGCCGGTCTCGGTGCACGCCACCGGCCAGAAGAGCCTGCTGGCGAGCTGGGTGGACCCGGAGACCGGGGAGGAGAGCCCCATCGACACCTATGACTCCATGCAGGTGAAGGTCACCTACGAGGGCGGGATGGAGGCGCTCTACATCAACGCCTGGATCAACCCGCCGGACTTCGAGGGGCCGGTCAACCAGGAGATCAAGGTCTTCTGCACGCGCGGGAGCGCCTTCATGGACCAGCAGGACCGCGGCCTGCGCTACTGCATCGCGGGGGAGGGCTCGCGCACCACGAACCCGTTCTTCAACGGCCTGACGCCCGCCTACGAGCGCTTCGACGAGATGAAGGGCTACGGGAAGGACTCGCTCACCGCAGGATTCTCGGCCATCATGCGCCGGAGGCTGCTTGGGATCAACCGGGACGAGCTTGCGAGCGAGTACCCGACGGCGGTCTCGCAGCGCTCCACGGTGGCGCTGATCGAGGCCGCGCAGCAGGTGGCGGACCTGAACCTGGAGCACACTCGAGCGGGGAGAGGCAGCCCGGTGACGGCCTTCCTGGGCGGCGAGGGGATCGAGATCCGCGACGCGCCGACGTAGGGGGGCGGGCCTCCGCGTGCTTCGCGCCCGTCGTCGTGCGGCCCCTCCGCACGGCAAGGTCCAACGAGCCTCACCGGCGTCGCTCGGAAGGAACGGGAGGCCGCCGTCGCGCAGCCGTTTGGAGCGCCCGGTCGTTGGGCTCGGCCGATGCCGTCATGTCGTACGGAGTGGCGGGCTGCCCAGCCCGCCTGTCGCCTCCGTTCCGTTTGGAGGGGCGGGCCTTCGTTCCCGCCCGGTCGTTTCCGCCCGTCTCGCGTGAGAAGGACCACGACGCGCGGCGTGGGCACGCCGCGCCTCCGTACGGCATCGGCGCCGCGGCTGCAAAGGCGCCAATCCGCGCCCGGATTGCGCGGAGGCTCTGAGGCTACAGTGGCGACGCCTGGTGTTTCACGATGCACCGCATTCGCGTAGGTCGGGCTTCCAGCCCGACGCCGCTTGAACGGAGGGAATCATGGATCAGGACCTCGACACAGTGCAGCTCAAGGACGGAGAGGCCATGCGCATCGTGCGTGTGCTGGCGCCTGACGCCCGGTGGCGCGACCGCATCCTGCCGCTGCTGGGTCATAAGGGCGAGCCCTGGCTCTGGCAGATGGAGGTCGCACTCGATGAGGGCCTGGAGGGCCTCGAGCAGTACTTCTACCTGGGCGTGCTGGAGACCGGGGCGGTCGTGGGCAACGTCATGACCGTGGAGTCCATGACGCCACCCATCGGCATCCTGGGCCACGTCTACACCCCCCCGGAGCACCGCCGCAAGGGCATCTGCTCGGCGCTGATGCAGGCCACCGTGGACGACTTCGCGGCCCGCGATGGCCGGGCGCTTTTTCTGCATACCGGCTATGACTCGCCGCCGTACCACATCTACGCCAGCGTCGGCTTCGAGGGCTGGCGCGACACCGGCACCATGCGACTGCTCAACGAGGCGGACTTCTTCGACCGCCAGTTCGAGCCCCGGCCGGTCGAGGTCCGCGGCACCCAGTGGGCTGACTGGCCGCCGCTGGAGGCGCTCTCGGAGGTCGTCGAGGGCTGGCACGTGCGCAGCGCCCTGCTGGGCGGTTACGGCTTCGGTGGCTTCGAGGGGCAGTACATCCGGATGCGCCGGGACCTGGAGGAGGGGCGCATCCGCCAGTTCAAGGTCCTGGCATCAGAGGACGGCGCGGTGATGGGCTACGCGCTGCTGGGGAGGCTCTCGGGCTTCCCCGGTCAGCCGCTGTGCCTCGACGTGTTCGTGCACCCGACGTGGCTGGACCACGCTCTGCCCCTGGCGGAGGCAGTGGAGCTTCCCGACGCCGGAAAGGTGCTGGCGTTCGCGGCCTCGGGCGATGAGGCCAGGCCGGAGACGCTCGCGGCCGTCGGCTTCGAGCCTGAGGCCACGCTGTGTGGCCTGCTGACCGACGACGACGGGAACGACCGCGACCTGCTGATCTTCTCGCGCGATTGAGGGCCTTGCGGAGTGACAACAGCATGAGCGACACGACCAAGACCCGGGGCGCCGTCATCGGCGTGAGCCGCAACGGGCCGCGTGCCCGGCCCATCCAGGAGCTGCCACACACCGAGCTGGTGGCGCTGTGCGACATCAACGAGCCGCTGCTTGGTGAGGTCGCCGAGCAGCTCGGTGTGCAGCGCACCTTCACCGACTACGAGCAGATGCTGGCGGAGGAGGACATCGACTTCGTCTTCATCGCCACGCCTGAGGCGGATCATGCCCCCATGACCATTGCGGCGCTGGAGGCCGGCAAGCACGTGCTGGTGGAGAAGCCCATGGCCATCAGCATCGACGAGGTGCGCGCGATGCTCGCCGCCGAGCAGCGCTCCGGCCGCAAGCTGGCCGTGAACCAGGTGCTGCGCACCAACCCGCGCTTCATGGAGGCCAAACGCATGGCCGAGTGCGGCTACCTGGGCGAGATCTTCTACTGCGAGGCCGACTACGTGCACAACATCTCGCGGCTGATCCTCAGCGGGTGGCGCGGGGAGAAGCGCCAGCGGCACACGCCCTTCGTGGGCGGCGGCTGCCACATGATCGACCTGCTGCGCTGGTGCGTGGGCGAGGTCGAGGAGATCTTCGCGTACGGCTCGAAGATGTGCCTGACCGAGGACGAGTACCCCTTCGACGACTGCTCCGTCTCGGTGCTCAAGTTCGAGAACGGCGCCTGTGGCAAGTTCGGCGTCACCTACGCCTGTCAGCGGCCATCGTTCCGCAACTTCATGCTCTACGGCACCAGGGCCACCTACCTCTCGGGTCGCGACGCGGACCGCGTGCGCGTCAATGACCGTCTTGACGACCTGATCACGCTCGACATCCCGGTGCAGGGCCACCCCTACGCCCCGGTGATCCGCGACTTCGCGCGGGCCATCATCGACGGCACCGAGCCGCCCATCTCCGGACGAGACGTGGCCAACACCATCGCGGTGGCCCTCGCCGGCGACCAGTCCCTGGCGACAGGCGAGCCGGTGAGGCCCGAGCGGTTCGAGTCCTGAGCGGCGTCTCGACAAATTGACATAGGTAGGCCCTTGCGGGCTGTCCCTGTCACACCACCGTGCGT
>JBNGDZ010000286.1:0-6615 GCA_049975765.1 Armatimonadota bacterium | reverse complement strand
CGCTGGGTGGGCGTCTACGTGCTGCCGTCCGGGGCGAACACATTTGGGACCCTCGACATGCTGGCGTCCGGTGGTCCTCCCGAAGGCATGGCGGCGCTGGAGATGATCGGCCCCGGCTCCGGGCTGCGAGGTCTGGTCACGATCGGAGAGCACCTCGGCAGGCTGCTCGGCCCCCCGGATCTGGCGAAGCTCCGCGAGCGGCTCGAGGTGGCCGTGTCGCTGGCGTCCTTCGCGTCGCCCGCCACTGAGCTGGCCGACGTCGCCCTTCCGGTGCAGATGACCGGCGAGCGCGGCGGGGCGATCCGCCGGCCGGACGGGCGCCTATGGTGGAGTCAGCCCGTCCTCAAGCGGGCCGGGAAGTCGCGCACTATCACGAGCGTGCTCGACAGCCTCGCGGCGGCGCTGGGGGAGGACAGCCGCTGGGATGACCTGGAGGGGCTCTGGGCCCAGATGCGCTCAGCCGCGGCAGGCTACAGCCACGTCTCGCTGGCGGATCTGCAGGCCGGCGAGCTGCCGGCGGTAGGAATGGACGCGCCTCGCGTGGGGGATGTTGTCGGTGTCGGCGTCCTGCAGGATCCGCCGGTCGCCGTGCGGGAGCCGACCGAGGACCGCCCTTTCCTGTTGATCCCGCGCTCCACTCGTGGCGGCTGGACCACCGACCCACGCTGCCAGGCCGCGCACATCCTGCGGCGGGAGGCCACGCTCTACCGAGAGCCGTACGTCCTGGTGGCGCCGCAGGATCTGGAGGAGCTTGCCGTCCGCGAGGGCGGGCGGGTGCAGGTCGCGACGGCCAGCGGCGCGGCCGAGGTGCGGGCGCGCGCGGACTCCGGAACGCCGCCGAAGCTCGCGGTGTTACCCACCGAGTTCCCCGGGCTCGTGCGGACGCTCGCGGGACCGGGCGGCAGGCGCGCTGAGGATGGCAGACTGCCGGCCAACCCGGTCGCGGGTAGCATCCGTCCCGCGGACAGGCGGTAGGAGCACGGCGCGGACGGCGTAGGGAGCAGCGAAGCGCCGACCAGGGCCAGGATAGTGGGAAAACCGAAGAGCGGGGGATTGCCACCTGGGGGGCTATCATCATGCCTGATTCTGTGCATCATTTCACAAAGTCTGAGGTGTGATCGTGCACACAGCTACGGACTCCCCCAGGCAGGCCCTGGCACTACGCCAGGAGGATACCCGGGGATTCATCACGGCCCTGATGGGGTCCACCCGGCACCTCATCGCGCCGGTGCGGACGCTTCACGGGGATCTTGTGTTCGCCGAGGTGGACTCTGCCGAAGGCGTGGAGCTCGACTACGGCAACTCGCTGGTCGCGCCGACCTGCTACGTCCTGCCCCAGCGCGAGGTCGTCTTCACCTACACCATGGAGGAGGACAAGCCGCCGGAGGCACAGGCGGCACCGGCACCGGACACTCACCTCCTCTTCGGCGTGCGGCCCTGCGACGTGGCGGCCATCGAATACCTCGACGACTTCTTCATGGGCGGGGAGTACACCGATGACGTCTACGCGCGCAGGCGCGAGGCGCTCACCGTCGTTGCCATGGCCTGTCTCGAGCCCTGGAGCGAGGCCTGCTGGTGCACCTGCTCCCATGCCGGCCCCGTCGCCCGCAGCGGCTACGATCTGCAGCTAACGCTGGTTGGCGACACCTACCTGGTGGAGGTGGGCACGCAGCGCGGCGAGCAGCTCGCGGAGATGGCCGGCGGGCTTCTCCGGGATGCCGGCGCGCGGCTTCTCGCCGAGCGGGAGCGACTCGTCGAGGAGGCCTTCGACAGGTTCGATTGCCGCGGCAACATCGCTCAGGCCATGCGGTGGATCAGCGGCGACGACACTCCTCCGGAGCTGTGGCAGGAGCTGGGCGCGAAGTGCTTCTCGTGCGGAAGCTGCTCGCTGGTCTGTCCGGTCTGCACGTGCTTCGACACGCACGAGCATGTGGAGGGGGGAGTGGGCGCCCGCATCCGCTGTTGGGACTCCTGTCATTACCCGGGCTACTCCCTGGAGGCCAGCGGCTTCAACCCGCGGGAGACCGAGGCCGATCGCATGTTCCACTATGCTCACCACAAGCTCTGCTACGACACCTTCGCCGAGCGCGGTCGGCCCGGCTGCGTGGGCTGCGGGCGGTGCGTGCACATCTGCTCGGCGCAGATCGACCTGCCGCGGATCGCCCAGATGATCCGGGAGCGTGGCTGGCAGTGTCGGGAGGCCGAGAAGGCCACCGTCGGCGTGGAGGAGGCAAGCTGATGGCACGCGACAGCCTCTACCTCCCTCGCACCGCCGAGCTGGTGGAGAAGATCGAGGAGAACGCGCTGGAGAAGACCTTCGTCTTCGACCTGCTCGACGGCGAGCCCATGCCCTACAGGCCGGGCCAGTTCATGCTGGTGACGCTTTTCGGGGCCGGCGAGGCACCCTTCACGCTCTGCAGCATGCCGGGGGACGAGCCGCGCGTACGACTCACTGTACGCCGCTATCCGGGCGGCCGGGTCACCGAGCGGCTTCACGACCTGGAGCCCGGCGCGCATGTGGGCATTCGGGGGCCGTTCGGCAACGGCTTCCCCATGGAGCGCCTGCGCGGCCGCGACGTGCTGGTGATCGCGGGCGGCATCGGGATGGCGCCGCAGCGGGGCCTTATCGAGGCCCTCCTGAACGAGCGCCAGGAGTTCGGCGAGCTGATCGTGTTCTACGGGATGGCCAGCCCCGAGCAGATGCTTTACAGCGATCTGATGGACGAGTGGCTGGCGCGAGACGACATCGACCTGCGGCTGACCATCGATCGCCCCCACCCGGACTGGGGCGGACACGTGGGGCTGATCACGACGCTGTTCGATGGCCTGGAGATGGACGCCTCGCGGTCCTCGGCGACGGTGGTGGGGCCGCCGGTGATGTACCGCTTCGTCATCCAGGAGCTGGAGAAGCTGGATTTCGAGCCCGAGCACATCTACCTGTCGCTTGAGCGGCGTATGGCCTGCGGCGTCGGCAAGTGCGGGCACTGCGCCATTAGGGGCGTCTACGTGTGTATCGACGGACCGGTCTTCACGCTCACACAGCTCGAGGAGCTGGGCGCCGAGTAGGCTGCCAGGGGGCCCTCAGGGATGCAGATGATGGAGACAGTGGGCTGGCAATGGTACGCGGGGCTGGCGCTGGTGCTGCCGGTGATCGGCGCGCTGGCCGCCGCCGCTACCTCCCGCCGCGTGGCCGACACGATAGCGGTGCTGGCGGCGCTGGGCGGCTTCGCCTCGGTCCTGGCGGCCACGGCCAGCTACAGCTTCGTGCACGCAGAGCACGTGTTGCGAACTGAGGTCCCACTGCTGCCCTGGCTCGACGGTGTTGGCGTGGGGCTGTTGCTGGACGGCCTCTCGGTCATCATGCTTGTGGTGGCTCTCGGCATCGGGGTGCTGGTGGTGCTGTTCTCGACGGGCTTTTTGTCCCCCGAGAACCGGGACCTGCCCACCGATCGCGGCAAGGGGCGCTACTACTTCTGGCTGCTGCTGATGGTCGCCGCCATGGTGGCACTGGCCATGTCGCCGAACCTGCTGCAGCTTCTGGTGGCGCTGGAGGTCACGACCCTGTGCGCCTGGGCGCTGGTGGGGCATCGAGGCGGGCGGGAGGCCGGGGAGGCCTCGTTCCGCGCGCTGCTGCTCAATGCCGCCGGGGGCGTGCTGTTCGCCGCTGGTGTGGCGGCCGTCTACGCCCACGCCGGCGAGCTCGGCTTCGACGCCCTGGCGCGGGTTCCGCAGCGGGCCATGCCGTGGGTCTTCGGGCTGATGCTGGTCGGCGCGTGGGCCAAGGCCGCGCAGTTCCCGTTCATGACCTGGCTGGCGCAGGCCGCGGAGGCGGTGGAGCCGGTGAGCGCCTACATCCAGTCGGTGGCGCCGGTGAAGGCGGCGGCCTTCGTGATGCTGCGCGTGGTCCTGGGCTCGTGGCCCGCGGTGACCACGGCCCCGGCGCTGGGGATCATCGTGGCCGCGGCGGCGGCGCTGACGGTGCTGCTTGCACTCTATCTGTATCTGCAGCAGGACGATCTGCGGCGGCTGCTGGCCTGGCTGGCCGTCATGCACATGGGCTACATCTTCTTCGGGATCGGGCTGGCTATCGGCGGCGTGTGGCTGGGCTATCAGGCCGCGCTGCTGCACGTGGTCACGCACGGCTTCGCACAGGCGCTGCTGGTGCTGGCGGCAGGGAGCGTGGCGTTCACGCTCGGCCTGCAGCGCATCAGCCGCCTCAGCGGCCTCAGCACCAGCCTGCCCTGGACGGCCTTCGCCTTCGGCGTGGGCCTGATGGCGATCGCCGGCATCCCGCCGCTGTCGTGCTTCTGGAGCAAGTTCTTGCTGGTGACCGCGGCCTTCAGGCTCGGCGGCGCCACCGGCGTGGTCCTTGCCGTGGCGCTGCTGGTCGAGGTCGTCATCGGCTTCATCTGGCTCCTGCGCGTGGATCAGCGCATCTTCTCGGGCGAGCCGATGGAGGACGCCGAGCGTATCGCCGAGCCGCCGCGGATCATGACCGCCGTGACGATAGTGCTGGTGATCATGGCGCTGCTGGCGCCGCTGGTGGTGCTGCCCTTTATGCCCGGTCAGCCGGGCTGAGCCGGTTCCGGCCGCGGGCGCCCCGCGGCACTACGATGGACTGAGTGGTGAGCCGAGATGTTCTCTGCAGCGATGTGGAGCGTGAACTGGATCTTCGGGCTGCTGGTGGCGGGTGTCCTCGCCGGCCTGGTGCTGAGCCAGAGGCCGCGCACCTGCGGACGCGTCTGCGCGGTGCTGGTGGCCGCAGCCGCGGGGTGGAGCATCTACCTGGGCTGGCTCGTCTTCGCCAGCCCCGACTGCCTGGAGATCACCTTTGGCCAGCTCATGGTCGTCCCATCCAGCCTCACGCTGCACTTCACCACACTGAACATCATGTTCGTGTGGCTGATCCTGGGGCTGGGCCTGCTGGCCACCATCTACAGCGTGCGCTACGTGGACAGGGTCGCGCGGCAGTCCGAGAGCGGTCCCGTGATGCCCGTGCTGCGCTACTACCCGGCGCTGATGCTCTTTCTGGCCTCCATGATCGCCGTTGTCAGCGTCTCGGACCTGCTCTTCTTCGTCGTCGCCTGGGGCTTCATGTCGCTGCCGGCCTACCTGCTGATCATCCACGAGAACCGCAAGCCGGAGGTGCTGCGGGCGGGGCTGAAGTACTTCCTGTTCACCTCGGTCGGCAACGTCGGCATCCTGGTGGGCGTGCTGATCCTCTACCAGGTCGGCGGCGACTTCAGCTACGAGAGTGCCAGGGCCTCCATGGCCCTGCTCCTGGCCACCGAGCCATGGCTGGCGCACGTCGCCGTCGGGATGATGGCGCTGGGCTTTCTGACCAAGCTCGGAGTATGGCCGATGGGCGACTGGCTGCCCGACGCCCACCCCGCTGCGCCCTCGCCGGTCAGCGCGCTGCTGTCGGGCGTGATGATCAAGCTCGGGGCCTACGACATCGCGCACGTGTTCTTCGGCCTCTTCGCCGCGCTGGGCGCCACCGCCGCCGCGCTGAGCGGGTGGGGCTTGGGGCTGGCGGCCCTGGGGGGGCTGAGCGTGCTGCTGGGCGGCTCGGCGGCCGCGACCAACACCGACACCAAGCGGCTGCTGGCATACAGCTCGGTGAGCCAGTCCGGCTACATTCTCATGTGCCTGGGCATCGCCATCGCGATGGCCGGGACGGCGCCTGCGATCTCGGCCCTGGCGTTCGTGGCGGCGATGGTCTTCGTCATCGCGGACGGCATGCACAAGTCTCTGCTGTTCCTGACGGCGGGATCGGCGCTGCACGCGACGGGCACTCGAGACCTGATGCGGCTCGGCGGCCTGGGCGAGAAGATGCCCTCAACCGCCGCAGCGGCCATCGCCGGGGCCCTCTCGGTGGGCGGCATCCCGCTGACCGCGGGATTCGTCGGCAAGTGGCTGCTCTTCCAGTCGGCCCTGCTCGGCGCCGCGCAGCAGCCGCTGATGGCGCTCTACCTGCTGGTCGTCGTCGTCGGCAGCATCCTGTCGCTGGCGTACGCCCTCAAGTACGTGGGTGCGGCCTACCTTGGCAGCCCCGGGAAGGCGTCGGCATCGGCGGATGTGGGGGAGGTCCCGCGGGGCATGCGGATGCCCCAACTGGCGCTGGTGGCCGGCTGTGTGCTGGCTGGGATCTGGCCGGCGGTCATGGTCCGGCCCGCGCTGGCGGCCTGGCAGCACCTGCCCGGCATCTCCGCAGCGCTGCCCCTCGACGCGGCCGCCAGCAGCGGTCTGCTGGTGCGGCTTAGCGAGGGCGCGCTGGCGGGGGGCTTTGTGGCCCCGGCGGTGCTGGTGCTGGTGGGGGTGGCGGGTCTGCTGGCCCTGGGGCTGGCGCGCCTGGGTGGGGCGCCGGTGCGCGAGGTCCCCGTGTGGCAGAGCGGGCTGGAGCTGCCCCCCGGCGTGACACGCCTGCCGGCCAGCGGCTGGTACTGGCCCTTCGCACCGGTGCTGCAGAGAGTCTACCCGGAACTTGAGGTGCCGCAGTTGCCCAGGGTGGCCGTGCCGGCGCTGACGGAGCCGCTGGGCGAGCTGTCGCGCTCCGTCAGCGCCCAGACGGCGGAGACGCCGGCGCTCGAGTACGACCGCCAGGGCAATTCTCAC
>JBNGDZ010000285.1:0-6621 GCA_049975765.1 Armatimonadota bacterium | reverse complement strand
CGGCAACCCGGAGGTCATACGGGATCTGTGCGCGGCCGTGGACGCCGTGAACGTGGACCTGAAGGCCTTCGACGAGGGCGTCTACCGGCAGATCACCGGCGCTGACCTGCAGCCCTCTCTGGATACCATTAGGCTCGTGGCCTCCACCGGCGTGTGGCTGGAGCTGACGAACCTGGTGGTGCCAGGCTACAACGACAGCGACGCGATGGTCAGCCGGATGGCGGCGTGGATCGTCGAGAACTGCGGCGCCACTACCCCGCTGCACATGTCGCGCTTCTTCCCCAAGTACCGATTCCGCAGCATCGACCCCACGCCCAAGGAGACGCTCCTGCGGCTGCGGAAGGTGGCCTTCAACGCCGGCCTGAAGTACGTCTATCTGGGGAACATGGGCGGCGACCCGGCGGAGTCCACCTACTGTCCGAAGTGCTGGCTGAAGGTCATCGAGCGCGTGGGCTTCCGGGTCTCAAACAAGGGGCTGGACCTGGAGACCAGCCGCTGCACCAAGTGCGGCTACAAGATCCCCGGCGTGTGGACGTGAGGTTCACAGTCAGGTATGCGTCCAACCGCTCTGCGCCCCATGAAGGCGAGCAATCACGATGCGATCGGCGACGCGATCTGTCCTGCTCATCGTTGCGCTCACCGCGCTGGCGTGCGCCGGACCCTCCTGCGAGCAGCCGCAGGCACCGACCACGGAAGTTCCCGCGACGCCGCCATCTCCCGAAACGGAGCGCGAAGGGGAGAACGCCATGACCCTCACGGTAGTGTTCGATAACTATCCGGGACCGCCGGAGCTAGAGACCGGCTGGGGCTTCGGCTGCTACGTGGAGCTGCCCCAGACAACGGTCCTCTTCGACACAGGCGCCAGCGGCAGCGTCCTCATTGATAACATGCTGGCGCTGGACCTCGACCCGGAGGCCGTCGACCTGATCGTCCTCTCCCACAGGCACGGTGACCACGTCGGCGGCCTGCGCGAGGTGCTCAGCCTCGCCCCCGACGCCACCGTGTGTGTGCTGGACTCCTTCCCCGGCGAGATCAAGCGCGTTGCGCGCGCCGCGGGCGCGACGCTGGTGGAGGCGGAGCCGGGCCAGCAGCTCGCGGAGGGCGTCTTCACCACCGGAGCGATCCCCGGCCCGCCGCCGGAGCAGGCGCTGGTGCTAAAGGCCGCCGCGGGCCTGGTGGTCGTCACCGGCTGCGCGCACCCGGGCGTGGACAGGATGGTGGAGGTCGCCTCGCAGCAGCATGGGGGCCAGGTCGAGCTGGTGTTCGGAGGCTTTCACCTGACGGGGGCGAGCCGTGGCAGCATCGAGCGGATTGCACGCTCGCTGCAGGAGATGAGCGTGAACCGCGCCGGCCCGTGCCACTGCTCGGGCGACACGGCCCGCGAGGTCTTCGCCGAGATCTTCGGCGACCGCTACGTGGACGTGCACGTGGGGACGCGCTTCGAGCTGCCGCTGCCCGGCGAGCAGTAACCGCGGCGCCCTCAGAGCCTCAGGCGCCCGTCGAGCCCGAACAGCTCGATGGCGTTGCGGGCGGCGATGTCGGCGATGGCCACCTCGTCGCAGCCGGACTCACGCAAAAAGCCCTCCAGGCTCGATACCTGGCAGGGGTAGGGATTCTCGTCGGGGCTCTCGTTCGGGAAGATGATCCCATAGGGCGGGAAGGGCGGCATGCCGCGGGCGATCCAGTCCGTCCCGGGGATGAGCCGCTCCGAGCCCAGGCGCTGGACGGCCTCGCGCACCCACTGCCGGGTGTTGAAGTCGCGGATCTCCAGCCACAGGTTCTCCCCGCCCATCATGGCGTAGACCTCCGCGGCGGTGATATGCATCCAGGAGTTTGTGCCGCCGATGGCGTGGGCGGCGACGATCTTCGCCTCGGGGACCTGTCGCGCGAGGCTGATGGCCTCTCGCATCTGGCGGCCCTCGGGCTGGCCGGCGGTTGAGACGTGCACCTGCACCGGCAGCTCCAGCTCCGCCGCGTGGCGCGCGATCTCCACCATCTCCGGGCTGTCCAGCGCGAAGCCCATGGCGTAGCCGAGGACCTCGCCGACCTGCACGAAGCCGTGCTCGCCACCGTAGAGGTCGAGGCACTCCCGCGACTGCTTGACCGCCCCCGGATGCACCGCCACCGAGCCGAAGATGCGCCCCTCCGGCGCCTGCTGCACCAGGCGGAGCTGACCCTCGTTGGTCCAGGGCACGCCGTCGGCGGGATCGGCCTGGATGCGGCGGCTGCCGGGAAAGGAGAAGCTGATGACCCAGACCAGGTGCGCGGGGTCGGCGTCCATCACGGCCATGACGTCGCCGATGCCGAACTCCGGCGGGCCCTCCCCGTCCTCCGCCCAGCCGCGGATGTGCACGTGCGAGTCGATCCAGACGCGCCTGCCGTCAGCGATCATCTGTGGCTCTCCTCCGCTGCCGCGCGCGCCTCGCGCAGCCAGTCCATGAACTCGTCGGGCACCAGCCCCTCGGGCTCGGTGCGCAGCTTCTCGATGATGGTGTCCACGTTCACCCGTGCGCGGGTGGCGCGGAGGGTGGCGTCGCCGATCTCGGCGTAGCGCATGGCGCCCCTCTCGCGCAGCCAGCGCTCTACGATCTCGAAGGCGAACTGGGGCCAGACACCGGGGCTCTTCCAGCCCCGGACGCGCTCGGCCAGCTCCGCGGCGCGTTCGCCCGCCTCCTGGAGCACCTGGCGCACGAACTCCGCCTGGGCGAAGTGGCCGATGGTGTTCACGCTGGTGGTCACGCCCAAGAAGAGGTAGTGGGCGTCGAGGTCATAGAGCCACTGCCAGGGGCTGCCGAAGCCGAAGGCCGCCGGCCCCCACGGGCAGGGCCTGCCCCAGGAGTCGGTGTGGCCGCTGGTAATCTGCTCAGCGTGGGCGCCGATGGCGGCGACGGAGTGCGTCGGGTGGTCGCTGCGGATGGCGTCGGGGTGCCGGCGGCCCGCCTCCGTGATGGCGCCGACGTCCGAGGGCGAGCGCTCGATGTCCCAGATCTCGAAGCGGCGCTCCAGGTCCCGCTGGCAGAGCGTGGGGACGACCAGCGTGCCCTGCTCAGGGTCCAACACGTCGAGGAATGCGTCGATGACGGTCTCCGCCCCGCCCTCCACCCAACCCATCGACGAGAGCGAGCTGTGGACGATGGCCGTGTCGCCCGCCCCCAGACCCACCTCGCGCAGACCGCGGGCGATGTCCTCACGTCGAACGACGGTCTTGCTCTCCCTCTGGCTCATAGTGGGGGAGAGGTTCCACGAGCGCCGCGTCAGGCCTTCTTCGGCTCGCCGTTGGGGCTGGGCTGTCCCGTCATGTACTGGTGGATGGCCTCGGCGGCACGGCGACCCGCGCCCATGGCGTCGATCACCGTGGCCGAGCCGGTCACGATGTCGCCCCCGGCGAAGACTCCCTCGCGGGAGGTGGCGCCGGTGTCGTCGATGGCGATGTAGCCGCGGGGACTCAGCTCCAGCTCGGGCGTGGTCTGCGGCACCAGAGGGTGCGCCCGAGAGCCGATGGCTACGATAGCTGTGTCGCAGGGGATGTCGAACTCCGAGCCCTCGACCGGAACCGGCCGGGGCCTGCCCGAGCTGTCAAGCTCGCCCAGCTCCATGCGCTGGCAGGTCATCGACTGCAGCCAGCCCTCCTCATCGCCGTGCATGGCGACGGGGGAGGCGAGGAAGGTGAAGGTCACGCCCTCCTCCTCAGCGTGGATGACCTCCTCAGCGCGGGCCGGCATCTGCGCGCGCGTGCGGCGGTAGAGGACCGTGACATTGTCGGCGCCCAGCCGCAGGGCCGTGCGGGCGGCGTCGATGGCGACGTTCCCGCCGCCGATGACGATGACCTGATCGCCGCAGTGCACCGGGGTGTGATACTCCGGGAAGCGGTCAGCGCGCATCAGGTTCACCCGGGTCAGGAACTCGTTGGCGGAGTAGACGCCGTTGAGGTTCTCGCCGGGGATGCCCAGGAAGCGCGGCAGCCCGGCGCCGGTGGCCACGAAGACCGCGTCATGCTCCCGCAAAAGGTCGTCGATGGTGGCGGTGCGGCCCACCACGAAGTTGAGGCGTATCTCGACGCCGAGGCGGCGCAGGTAATCCAGCTCCGCATTCAGCACCTCTCGGGGGAGCCGGAATCGCGGGATGCCGTAGCGCAGCACGCCTCCGGCGGCGTGGAAGAGCTCGTAGATGGTCACGTCGTGCCCCCACATGGCCAGGTCCGCCGCGCAGGCCATTCCCCCCGGGCCGGAGCCCACAACGCCCACCGAGAAGCCGGTGGAGGGGGGCAGGTGAGGGACCTCGACCTCGCCGTGCTGGAGCTCCCAGTCGGCGGCGAAGCGCTCCAGGCGCCCGATCGCCACCGGCTCTGCCCGCTTGCTCAGCACGCACTGAAGCTCGCACTGCGTCTCCTGCGGGCAGACGCGGCCGCAGATGGCGGGGAAGGCGTTGGTCTCCTTTATCTTGCGCGCCGCCTCAGTGAAACGACCCTCGGCAATCAGCCCCACGAATTGGGGGATCTTGACCTTGACGGGGCAGCCCTCGATGCACCGCGGGCGCTTGCACTGCAGGCAGCGCTGTGCCTCGGCGACCGCAGCCTCCTCGTCGTACCCCAGTGGCACCTCGTCGAAGTTGCATACCCGCTGCTCGGGCGGCTGCTCGGGCATGGCCTGGCGCGACGTGGTCAGCTTAGTCGTCATGGTGCGCCTCCCCACACGAGCCCAGCGGCGTGCTGTGCGGCGCGAACATCCGCCGGGTCTCGCCCTCCATCTCGCTGTACATCTGCTGGCGCCGCATCAGGAGGTCGAAGTTGACCTGATGAGCGTCGAACTCCGGTCCGTCTATACACGCGAACCTGACCTCGCCGCCCACCTCCACCCGGCAGCCACCGCACATGCCCGTGCCGTCCACCATGATGGGATTGAGGCTGACAACGGTCCGGATTCCGTGAGGGCGCGTAAGCTCCGCCACCGCGCGCATCATCGGCGTGGGGCCGATCGCCAGGACGAAGTCGATCTGCTCTCCGGCGTCGATGAGATCCTGCAGGACGTCGGTGACGAAGCCCTCGTGACCGTAGCTGCCGTCATCGGTGCACATTTCGACGCGGTCACAGATCTCCCGAAGGCGGTCCTCTAGGATCACGTGCTCTCTCGAGCGGGCTCCGTCGATGCCGATGAGCTCGTTGCCGACCTCGCTGAGCGCCTGGGCGATGGGGATAACCGGGGCCATGCCGTAGCCGCCGCCCATGACCACGCACGTACCGTACTCCTCGACGTGCGTTGGCCGCCCCAGTGGGCCGGAAAGGTTCATGATCTCCTCGCCCACCTGCATCTCCGCGAGCATCCGGGTGGAGGTGCCCACGGCCTGGAAGATCAGCTCGATGGTGCCGGCCTCGGGGTCGGAGCTGACGATGGTGAGCGGGAAGCGCTCGCCCTTCTCGTGGATGTGCAGCACCACAAACTGCCCCGCTCTGCGATGGCGGGCTATCTCCGGCGCGCGCACCTCGTATCGATATGTGTCAGGCGCGATCTTCTCGCGCGCGACGATCTCATTCACCACGGACGCCCCTCTTCCGCCAGTCCTGCTGGCCAGTCCATCCGCCGTCACCCCCAGTATACCGCATCAGAAAGCAGTCGGCAACCGACTTCCGCATCAATCTCGCCCCCTCCTTCTTGCGGGCTCATGAACGACGAGGCAACCATGCGCGCCGCCGGGTGGCTGCGCCAGCAGCGGGGACAGGCCGGGTGAAGCCTGTGCTAACTCCCTGGACTAGAGAACCTTGTACAGAGTCAGGCGTCAAACATAGACAGAGTTAGAAGACATGTCGAGACGGGTATGCTCTCAATGAGGGAGGGCGGGCAGCCGACAAGGGGGCCAGGGAGGTGCCGCCATGAGTGCGGCGCATTCGGAGCAGAAGGTCTTCTCCTACGCCCTGGTCAGCGCGGCACCGCTCCAGGATACGAACGCAACCGGAATAGGGATCATCTTCAAGGCAGACGATCGCAGCACAGTTCGCACCATCTGCACTGCAGCCCAGGACACCGATCACCTCACCGCACTCTACAAGGCAGTGCTGCTGGTCCTGGACGAGGCGCTGGCTGGAGGTGTTGGACGGCCGGCGATCTACATTGATGACGAGCAGGTCGTGGCTCAGCTCGAGGGTCGTTCGCCGGTTCCCCGTGAAGTGCTGGGGGCGAACCTGAGGGCGCGAGCCATTATGAATCAGGTGGGGAGGCCGCGGCTCATCGCGGCCACGCGCTCGCCGCGCTTCTCGGCGCGGCGACTGGCCGAGAGCGCGGCCTCGCCTGAGACGCGAGGCGTGCGTTCCCCGGCGCGACAACTGGAACTCGCCCCCGACGACGCGCCGGCCTGAGAGAGGGTCCGGGGCGTGGGCATGGACGGTCGGCGACCTGCGCCGTGTCAGCCGCTGACGGCAGGTTGCGCGCAGGGCCCCCCGGAACCCGGACGGGACCAATGGGGCGCGCGAGGCCGCGGTCTGCGGCCGCGTCTCAGACCATCATGCCGAAGGGCTCAAAGCGCATCGTCGCCGTCTCCGCCAGCCGCCGGAGCCAGACACCGGAGGCGTCCACCGCCACGAACCACCACCACGGTGGTCGGTAGTTCGACAGCTCCAGCCCCACTGTG
>JBNGDZ010000284.1:0-6628 GCA_049975765.1 Armatimonadota bacterium | reverse complement strand
GCGGTCTCGCGGTTCTCGACCGCCGTCGTGGCGTCGCGAATCGCCGAGCACATGATGCCGTGCTTGCTCATGTCGGCCATCCCGCCCGGCGACAGCAGCAGGCACCAGTTGATCGCGAAGCCCGCGTAGAGCAGGTGGTTGACGCCGGCCTCCCTGCACAGGGCGAAGAGCTGCTGCGCGTTCTCCGCCACGCCCTCCTCACC
The DNA here is from genome assembly GCA_049975765.1 of Armatimonadota bacterium. Classification (GTDB taxonomy): domain Bacteria; phylum Armatimonadota; class Zipacnadia; order Zipacnadales; family UBA5352; genus JAYENL01. The sequence goes on along the minus strand of JBNGDZ010000284.1, from coordinate 6,425 downwards.
CAGCGGCCGGGCCTCGGGGAGGAAGTCGACTCTCTCGAAGCCCCGGCGGGTGTCCTGGGCGATGTGGGCGATCAGTTCGGACTTGAACTGGCGTAGCTTCTGCAGCGTGGGGTCGGCCTCGATCTGCTCCGCCGCCTCCGGAGCCGGCGCCGCGAGCTGCCTGGCGTGCTGGTAGCCGGGCAGGTCCTTGTAGTAGTCCCCGCCGCCCACCACGTGGAACAGCCTCATGGGCGAGTCCCGCACCGCTGAGAGCAGCGGCGGGAAGACCGTGCGCGCGATCTTATTGGCGCGAGGGATGTACTCCACGCGCTTCCACCAGCCCGGATACTCCTCGTAGGTGCCGCAGTCCCAGGCGTGCATGACGACGACCGCGGTGTGCGCCGGGTCGATCTCCACCTCCGCGGACTTCCACCCCCCGAAGCCCTCCGCCGGCACGTCGAGGCTGTAGTCGGCGTCGAACTGCTCGTAGTAGTGCGCGCGGACCGTCATGGTCTGGCCCTCCCTTGCGCCGGCGTCATTCGGCGCCGCGGTGGAGGCCGAGTGCCCTGGGTTCCCCGTTGCGGCCCCCGTGAGTCGCACAACGTTGTTCCCCTCGTAGATCTCCTCCACCGTCCTGGCGTGGTCGATGACCACGCGCCAGCCGGCGGGGTCGGCGGGAACTCCGGTAAGCTCGTAGTCGAGGCGCACCGGCTGCAGGTCCTCGCCGATACCCGGGATCTGGGTGAGCGTCTCGCGCTGCACGACCTCGCCGGCGGGGGAGAGCAGCGCGATCTCGGCTGAGGCCACCGGCGCCACGCCGATGTTGTGCACCACCCCGCGCGCCACGCCCTCCTCCACCGCGGTGTCCAGCGGCGAGAGCGCCAGGTCGGCGCGCTCGCGGATCGGCGCCAGCGCCTCCGTCTGCGTGACCTCGACGATGGTGGTCTGCCGCGGCGGAAGCGTGATCGGCAATGCCGCGTAGCGCTGCAGCTGCATCTCCCGCTCAGACGCGACCGAGTCCGCCCGGTCATCGCCATCGGCGTCGGGGCCGAGCGTCACGCGGTAGCGACCGTGATCCAGGCGCCACACACGCATCGCGCCCTCCATCGGCTCGTCCGCGAAGCTGTAGACCGCGACCTTCAGCCGGTCCGCTGTGGCGTCCAGCACGAGCGCCGCGAAGTCGGTCCCGAATCCCTCCCAGCTCACCGCGTGCGGGTGGGTGTACTTGTTGCGCGTCGCGAAGGCGCCGCAGTAGGCCTTCGCGGCGTTCTCGATCGCGTAGAGGAAGATGCGGTCCGTGAACTGCTCGGCGGTGGTGTACATATGGGGGAAGCGCTGCATCTCGGCGATGTCGTCAGTCAGGGCCCCGATGAGCGGCGCGCGGTCGCCACGGCGCAGCACCGCCAGGTAGGGCTCGGCCTCCTCCAGCGCCCCGAGCTGCTCCTGCGTCAGGCCATCCAGCAGGCCCGCCTGCCACATCTCGGGGATCATCCGCGCCACGGTGTAGCGGTTCCAGCCGTTCTCGTAGGCGTCCAGGAAGGGTCGGGCGTACTTCGCGCCGCCGGCGTAGAGGATCATTCCGGCGAAGGCGGAGGCCTGGCCGCCGTAGCCGCCGTAGAGCGGGCGGTTCTCGTAGACCTGCGTGGCCTCCTCGGTCGCCACGTCCACGCTCGTGGCGTAGGCGCCGGGCTGCTGATGCTCCAGCCAGCCGTCGGCCCACTCGCGCAGGAACTGCTCCACCTGCGGGTGGCGATTGTACCACAGCACCTCGAACAGCGGGTGCAGCATCAGCGGATGGGCGTGCCCGTCCACCCCCAGTTCCCGGTCGATGCGCAGGTCCTCGGCGCCCAGCGACTGGTTCTTGAAGTGGCGGTGGCCCAGGTCGGTGACGACGGTCAGCGCCGGCATGGAACGCGCCGCCGCCAGCGAGCGCTCGAAGTAGACGGGGTCGCCGTAGCCCCACCAGGTCATCAGCGCCTCGTGATTCACGCCCTCCTCATAGGCGTGCAGCGGGTCGGTGGTGTGGCTGTTGAGGCCCTCCTCCATGGTGGTGGCCTCGGCGTGCTCTGCCAGCCGCGCGGCGCCGTCGTAGACCTGCCGCGCCACCGGATCGTCGGAGATCATCGGGAACATCGCGTAGTTCTGGTACATGTCGGTGTCATCGCCCACGCGCCCGCCCAGCTCTCCAGTGGGCACCAGGCGGTTCTCCATCCACCACTGCGGCACCGCCCGCGCCTCCAGCCACGCCTGGCGCAGCACAACGGCCCACTCCGGCGCTCCGGGGACCCGGTCGATGGTCGGCTGAAACTCCGAGATGCCCGCCCGCCGCCACAGCCACTCGTCGTACTGCCGCACGATATCGTCCTCTGGCCCCAGGCGCTTGGCGAACTCGGCCTCGCGCAGCAGCTCCACGACCTTCTCGCCCGCGTATGCGTCCTTCGCCCACTCCTGCAGGTCCTGATCGCGGGAGCGCAGGCTTCCCCACGGCCGCGGCTCGCTCAGCGCCGCGAACATTGTCTTCACGATCCACTTCCGGTACTCCAGCGCCTCCGTCCGGGCCTGCTCGACGGGCGCGAAGTGAAGCTCGACCCGGGGCGTCTCGATAGTCGTCTGCGCACCGGCTCTCAGCGCCACCCACACGCGCCGGCCCTCGGGAATCACCTGATCGAGGTGGTCCAGCACAATATGCAGCGTGCCGGGGGCCTCCGCCGCGAGCTGGGCGTTGATGACGCGCTGGCGGGGGTTCCAGGGGTCCATCAGCGCCACCTCGAGCGGCAGCCCCGCCGGCGCGTCGGAGAGTTGCAGCCGCAGGCCCACGGCCATCAGCCCGCGATCCTCCTCCATCGGCGGGGTAACGAAATGCGCCCAGCGGTCCTCCTCCATCTGCAGCCGCGCGGCCATCTCGGTGGGCGAGAGCAGGTGGAATGGCCCCGGATCGGTGCCGAAGCGCGACGCGAACTCGGCCAGGTCCTCCGGCTGGACCTCCTGCTGGACGTTGAGGATCGTGGGCTGGGGAAGCTCCCCCTCCTCGCCGAGGCGGAAGAAGTAGAGGTCGGAGATGAAGCCGTCCTGCAGCTCGAAGAAGCTGAAGCGATCGCTCATGACACGGTCGCCGAAGATGGCGCGAGAGCTGGCGGCGTTGGTCCGAAAGTCCCAGACTAGCTCGCCCTCGCCGGGCTGGTAGTATGACGTGGCGTCGCGGTAGAGCCTTACCTTCGCGCCGCCGCGGATCTGCACCGCATCCACGCCGCGGTCGTCGGTAAGCGTCACATGCAGACCGTCGCCGTTCGCGAAGTCGTAGTAGACGCCGGCGCCTGCGTGCGGCGCGCCGTACTCCCAGGTGGAGCCGTTCCAGGCCACCGAGTCCAGGCGCCCGTCCACCGGCCCGCCCACGAAGCCGCGCAGTGCCCGGCAGTCTGCGATGCCGATGTCGGTGATGCGCACGGTCTCGCCCGGAGTCGCCACGATGGCCGGACCGGAGGCCTCGATGCTCGCCTGCCGCACCACGGCAAGGTCGGTGAGGTAGACCGTCCCGGCGCCGAGGCCCTCGTAGTTGCCGAGAATGATCAGTGCCCGGCCGTCGGCGCCGGTGGGGAAGCTGACGCCGTAGTACTCGTACTGCTCGCCGGGCTCGGTGGTGACGGTGAAGGCCCGGCTGGCCTCGTCGTCCGGATGCTCCTTGGTGCGCGAGCGCAGGTAGATACCCGCATCTCCTCTCACTCGCGCCTCGAGCCGATACTGCGCGTTGGGCTCGAGCTGGATGCTGCGCTGGATGGCCGCGTATCGGTTGGGCGTCTCCCAGCGCAGGGCCGGTCGCCCCTGGTCCTCGACGACTGCGGTGCGCTCGAGCTGATCCTCGCCGAAGCCCCAGCCCGCCGGCGCGCCCTCATCGTCGGTCTCCGTGAAGTCCGCGTTGGGCAACAGATTGCTGGTGATGAAGTAGGCGCGTCCGTAGCCCTCGGCCTGGCCGTAGGGCGAGCGCGGCGGCCAGGTGCTCAAGACGGTAGTGCCGCCCTCCGGGTCCTCCCGCCCGAGCTTGAGCTGGATCATGTCGCCGGGCTGGGGCGGCCCCGCAAGGCCGATCTCCTCGAAGGCGACGAGCAGCTCGACCGTCCAGGAGCCCTCGCCGACGCTGGCCGCGGCGGGGAACTGCGGCTGGGGGGTCTGTGCGCCCGTGGTGCGCGATCTGAGGCGCTGTCGGGCGCCGGCGGCGTTGACGATGAACTGGTCGAGGTCCGCGCGGTCCTCGGTCGCGCGCAGCCACACCTCCAGGCAGTCGTCCTTCCAGACGTCGCTGGCACCGTCCTCGGCCTCGGTCTTAAGGCCGGCGGGGTCGGGCTCAGCCATCTGTGCGCTGATGAAGATGCCCTCATCGGTGAAGCCCAGCCGCACCACGGTGGCCTTCTCTGGGGCGGTAGCCGTCAGCGGCAAGGTGAAGCGATCCGCCACCGCCGCACCCTCCCAGGCGTCCTCGTCGAGGCGCCCGTCGATTCGGGGTGCGCTCTCCAGCCGCGGAAGGACGACCTCATCGTCGGGCGGCTGTGCCAGGATGGAGGCCGGGAGGCAGAGCAATATGACGCATCCGAGCAGAAGCACGCGGCTGAGGGCTCTCATGGCAGGCACCTCGCGGCGGCATGGTGTGTTACGTCAGCACAATTCGACCGCGAGGCGCCCACGCCTCCCCCTGCTCGGTGTCAGCATGTGACGATGGAGCGGACATCGCCGCGCGACGGCGGAGCCATCAGTGTCGCGGCAGACCGAACGGCAGGCGCGGGCCGGGCTGCGGCGGCGCCGGTTGCCTGATCAGGAGGCCGTGGAACATCAACAGGGATGGCCGCCTCACCGTGGTTCTGTGAGGCCAATCGCGGGCGCCGGGGTACCCCAGCCTGAAGGCCTCCCACGGCCCCCGCCGAAGGGCTGTGAATGCAGCCACCAGGTCGCCTCTGGGCCGGTCCGCGCTGGAACGCTCCCGCGGATCGCGACGTATGGTGTCCGGGCCCAGCCATGTCTGGCCTCCGTCGGTAGTGCGGTATATCCCCTGCGGCGCAATGAGGACCCCGTGGGTCGCGCTGGCCATGGCCATATCAACGTCCACCCACTCCCGCTCCCGGCTCCCCGTGGGCTCGAAGGCGCGCGATGTATGCCAGACTCCGCGGCGTGCGTCCAGGCGTAGGACCCAGCCTGTGTTGGTGGCCGCCCAGATCGCGTTCTCGTGGGCCAGCGACGTCATGCACTGGAAGTCGTTATCAGACCTGTAGAGCTCGCCGATGGGCGGCTCGGACCATGAGCGGTTGCCGTCAACGTAGCTGACCAGCAGGCCATACTCGCCGCAGACGAAGGACGCGGCATCCAGCCTGCAGCATACGCCTGTCAGACGGTGGCAGCCGACCAGGGAGACCGGTGGCAGCTCATGCCAGTGCCGCCCTGCGTCGTAGGTTCCGAGGACGACCAGGCGCAGGACGTCCTCAGCTTCGTGTCTCGCTCGGCCGACGGCCATAGCGTTGAGTGTTCCGGGATCGATGTCCATCGCGCTGATCCACCACTCGGCCCGGAGGGCGAACGTGGGGTCGGTCGCCCGGATCAACCCCGTTTCCCATGTGTGCCCACCGTCGAGGGAACAGCACATGAAAGGCATGTCGCTGGTTTTCGCAGCCACGATCATGGTGTCCCCATCGACAGCGCACGCCATGGGGCGAATGCCTCTCCGGTTCAGCTTCTCTTCCAGATCGATCCCACCCCAGTTGCCGCCTCGGTTCCTGGTCACCCAGATATGCCCGTTGCTGAGGGCCACCAGCCCGTCGTCCCCGCGGAAGCTCATGTCTGTCATCCAGGTCCCCCTGTCCTCCTCCGGCACGTTCGGGTCCCGCTCCCACCAACTCACCGGTGCTTCGGCCGCGTGGCAGTATGCCGACAGGAGCAGCATCGCTGCAACAACCGTCGCTCGCCGCATCGGAACTCCTCCTCTCCGCTGGAGCGCATCAGCCCCTGGACGGGCCCTATGCGGAGGCGTAGAGACTTCGTTCATGTGCCTTCACCGTTAACTTCGTGTCTCGCAGACTTATCATTACACAGGTGGGCAGAAGAAACCTCCATCCCGCCAATGATAAACCAGAGCCGCCACGGATTGCTACCACCGGACTGGGCCGTCCCTTATCTTCCACCATCAGGGCGAGCCCGACGCAGGCATCGGCAGCAGGTCCGGCGAAGAGCATCGCGCTGCATGACAGCAGGGACGGAGGTGCTCGCAGTGAGATGCGCTGCCATCGTCGCCATGGTCGCCACGCTGGTGCTGGCTACCTGCGCTGCCGCGCAGCAGAATCTGCTGACCAACCCCGGCTTCGAGGAGATTGCCGCCGAGAACACACAGATGCCCGCCGGCTGGAATCCGCACGGTGGCGATACCGAGCAGCTCGCTCGCCATCTTGTCGATGACGTCCACTCGGGCG
>JBNGDZ010000283.1:0-6633 GCA_049975765.1 Armatimonadota bacterium | reverse complement strand
GGATGCTGCTGCTGTGCCTCGTGATCGTCATCATCGCCTTCCGGGGGATCCTCGGCCACATTCTGGCGCCGGAGCCTGAGGACGAGCAGTCGCCCCCCGTTCTCTCACCGCTGGAGGCCCACACTCCCCAGAGTGCCTACTGGCGTTACGACCTGATCCCGGTCACGGTGCGGGTGGTGGACCCACAGGGCAATCCCCGCTCCGACCAGCCGCCGCAGATCATCGTCACCCATAACGGCGAGCGCGTGAGCACCATCGGCCACGAGGGTCGGCACGTGAAGGTGCGCTACGACGCGAGGAAGCAGGCCTGGGTGGGCAACTGGCCGCCGGGCTGGAACCCTGAGCCGGGCCGCTACCAGTTCGAGGCGAGCGTGCAGATCGACCCCACACAGTGGCTGTGGAAGCTCGATGGTGGGAAGGGTGAGGACGAGGAGCCGCCGGAGGGCGAGGCCTGGGCCGTGGCGCTGGCGCCCTTCGAGATCCGGGCCCGCGAAAGACCTCCGATGGATCCGGGCCTGTGCGTGGCCACGTGGGAGTTCGACTTCAGGCCACGGTTCAAGGGCCCCGACGGGACGGCCGGCGACTGGACGAAGCTGTTCGAGTGGGTGGAGTACATCGGGGCGGACACGCTGTGGTTCCGCGGCGCGGTCACACAGCCGCCTGGTGAGGGCCTGACGCTGGAGCAGCCCTTTAAGCCCATCAACCTGGAGGCCATCCCCAGGCTGGGCCGGGAGGCCCACCGCCGGGGGCTGAAGTTCGGGACCTGGGCCGTCGCCTACGCCACCTACCCCAGCGCCGACGAGAGCAAGAACCCCGACTACGACTACTCCATCGACATCTCCCGCAGCACGGGGCAGACGAGGGAGACAAGCTACGTCTCGCTCTACGATGATCGCCGGGTGCAGCACCTCGCGGACTTCTTCCGTGCCATGCAGGCCTCCGATCACGTGGACATGGTGGGGCTGGACTACATACGCACGGACCCCGGCTCCGGTGGCTATGAGCTGGTGGAACGCTTCGCTACAGAGATGCCGGTGGAGCTGCCGGAGGGGTGGGCGGACTGGAGCGAGCGCCGGCGGCAGAAGTACGTTGCCGTGAAGGTGGAGAGAGAGTACCAGACTGACCCGGAGTTCTACGACTGCTGGAACTGGTGGCGGGCGCATCTGGGAGCCGATATCGTCAGGCGCATCATCGAGAGCAGCGGCGTGGACAAGCCGACGTGGATCTTCGTGCTGTCCTGGTGGCATGGGATGCAGCATGGCCAGGACCCCCTGATGTTCACCGACGCCGGCATCACCATGCTCGCCCCCATGCTCTACGAGGTGGACCACCGCCCGCAGTTCGACGCCATGGTGAAGGGGTGGAATGAGTATCTCCGCCCTGACCAGGTGAATCTGGTGGTTGGCGACCAGGTGGACTTCTTGCGCCATCAGCGGATGGAGTACGGGCCGACGCCTGCGGAGCTTTACGACCGCATGATCACCGCGCACCGGGAGTACATCGACGGCGGCTTCACCCGGGGGGCCTTCTGGCATGACATCAACCGTGCAGCGGGCGGCCACAACCTGGGGCCCTTCAATGGCCGCGAGTGGGCGCTGGCAGGAGCGGCGGCCTTCAGCACTCTCCGCGACACCTGGAAGGTCTACCCCCTTCACGCCGAGTTGAGTGCCCCCGACACGGCGCCCATCGCGAACGCCTTTGACGTGGAGGTGACCGTCGAGAACCTCACGAATCAACCCGTGGAGGGCGTGCGCATCTCGCTGTGCGACACGCCGCACATGGTGGGCGTCGGGCTGCAGGAGGCCGCGGAGGGCCAGCTCTGGGGTGAGCCATACACGAACGTGGGCACTGTCCCGGCCGGACAGGCCGTCGAGGTCCCGATCAGGGTCCGAATCACGACCGCGGACGCAGAGCGGCAGAACCAGACCATGCTGGCGCTGCGGATCACATGGGGCGAGGGGGACTTCGAGGCGCCTGTGCGCAACGAGCTGCCACGGACCATCGTGCTGATGAAGTACATCAGGGGCACGTAGGCCGCGCGGCACGTCTCGCCGGCCTCTGCTCCGACACAAGCGGGTGAGAGGCTCATGCGCGTGTCGATCATCTCCGACGAGATCTCCCGCGATCCGATGTCCGCCGCGGAGCTGGCAGCCGACTGGGGGCTGAGGCACCTGGAGCTGCGGATGTTCTACGGCAGCCGCGCCCCCCGGAACATGACGGCCTCCGATATCGAGCAGCTCGCCAAGGCCGCGGCCACCTTCGACCTGGACGTGCCCTCCATCTCGCCGGGGCTGTTCAAGATCGGGCTCGCCGATGAGGCCATCGCGGAGCATCGCGGGGAGCTGCGCGTGCGGTGCCTGGACATGGCGGAGATGCTGGGCGCCAGGACCATGGTGGTCTTCCCCTACGTGCGCGCGGACCGTGATGAGCCGGAGGACCGCTGGCCTCCGGAGCTGGTGACGGACCTGCGGGAGACCGCGCGGGTGGCCGCTGAGCGGGGCATCGTGGTGGCGGTCGAGAACGAGCCGATCTGCTACGCCGCAACCGGACCATCCATGGCCAAGCTGCTCGACGCCATCGACGAGCCCAACTGCCGCGCCAACTGGGACCCCGCCAACCACTGGGTCTACCGCCACGAGAGCTTCAGCGCCGGATACGAGGCACTGCGGGATCACGTCGCGCACGTGCACGTGAAGGACCACCTCCCGGGCGAGGGACGGCACCAGACTCTGCCGCCGGGCCAGGGGCAGGTGGGCTGGCCGGGGCAGGTGCGGGCGCTGATCGACGATGGCTACGATGGGCTCATGGTCGTCGAGACGCACTTCACGCCCCGGATCGCCGCCAGCAGGGCGTGCGTCGAGGCGCTGCTTGACATCCTCCGCGAGGTGGGAGAGCCCGTCGAATGAACCTGAGATGGCTGCTCGGCCGAGGGCATCGCAACGAGGCCATCGAGGAGGAGCCCACGCCGGTCGGCGAGGACGCGTTCAGCGACGTGGCGCCGTACTACGATGAGCTGATGTCGGCGGTGCCCTACGAGAGCTGGGTGGACTACGTGGAGGCCATCCTTAAGCGCGTGGGCTACAGTCCGCGGAAGGTGCTGGACCTGTGCTGCGGCACCGGGCAGGTGGGCGCGGAGATGGCGCGCCGGGGCTACGAGGTGGTGGGCGTGGACATCTCGGAGGCCATGGTGCGTCGCTGCTCGCGCCGCCGGCCTCCGCTGCCTGCGGCCGTCATGGACGCCACGCGTCTGGGGCTGGCGAACGGGAGCTTCGATCTGGTCGTCTCGCTGTATGACAGCCTGAACTATATCGTCGATCCCGAGGGCCTGCAGCGCTGCTTTGAGGGCGTCTCGCGCACGCTGCGGCCCGGGGGACTGCTGATCTTTGACCTCAACACCGCCCGGGCGCTGCGCATCGGGCTCTTCACTCAGGACAACATCAACTCTCGCGAGCCGTTGGAGTACCAGTGGCGCTCGCACTGGGACGATGAGCGGAAGCTGTGTAGGGTGGACATGAGCTTCCGGTGGCGCGGCCCGGGAGAGCAGGTGCGGTTCTCGGAGACCCACTATGAGCGCGCCTACGACGAGGACGAGGTGAGGGAGATGCTGGCAGCGGCGGGCATGGAGACAATGCACGTCTTCGACGCCTACAGCTTCCGCCGGCCGGGCAGCTTCAGCAACCGCGTCTACTACGTGGTGCGTGGCCTGAAGGTGGGATGAGCATGGCTGATCGTGCAGCGAAAGGCGCCGTCGCGGTGCTCCTGGCAGTTATCCTGGCCGCCGGCTGCTCACCGCCCAAGAGCATCTCTCGGAGCACGCCGAAGGCCACCGCACAGGCCTTTGTCGAGGCCATGGGCGTGGCCGACTACGGCGCCGTCGCCGCCGGCTTCGACTTTGAGGCCGTGGCCCGGCAGCAGAACCCCGACTGGGATACCTTCGGACAGAGCCAGCGGAACCTGATCATCGACAAGCTTGAGGAGGACAAGGCCGCTCAGCTTGAGGCGCTGGCCGGCATGATGGCTGGCGAGGGGCGGGTGGGGGAGCCGCAGATGCACGACGGAGGCGCCACGGTACCCGTATACGTCGCGGGCAGCACCATCCGCCTTCACATGACGCAGCGTGAGGACGGGTGGAAGATCCTGCGGATCGAGGAGCACGCCGGGATGTAGAGCCGCGCGCTCGCACACCAGTCGCATCGTCACAGGGAGGGTCGCGTATGTCCATCGACGGCCTGCGCCGGGAGTTCGTCGATCCGGCGAACGAGTTCCGCTTCGCCCCGTTCTGGTTCATCAACCACGAGCTGACCGAGGATGAGACGCGCTGGCAGGTGCGGGAGATGAACCGGCAGGGCGTGGGCGGGTTCATCTACCACCCCCGCCACGGCCTGCTCACCGAGTACATGTCCGATGAGTTCCTGGACAACTGCGCCGCCGCCATCGACGAGGCCAAGAAGCTGGGGATGAAGGCCTACCTCTACGATGAGAACAACTGGCCCTCGGGGCCGGCCGACGCGAAGGTCTTCGAGGGGCATCCCGAGTTCCGAATGTCCGGCGCGCGCGTGAGCGACCGCTTCGACCTCACGCCCCGCGACAGCGGCGGGCGCGAGCTTCGGATCGATGACGAGCTCATCGCGGTCATCGCCGTCCCCCTGGCGGGCGGCAGGCCCGAGGGCTTCCCCGAGAGCGCCGTCAACCTGGCGGAGGTGGTGGAGGATGCAGTGTTGCACTGGGCACCCTCCCGCGGCGAGGGGGACTGGCGCGTCTACGTCATCTCCCGCCGCTGGCACGTGGGCACCTTCTTCGGCTCTTACCTCGACACCCTCAACCCCGACGCGGTGGCCCGCTTCATCGAGCTAACGCACGAGAAGTACCGCGAGCGCTTCGAGGAGGAGTTCGGCGCCACCATCGGCGGCATCTTCACCGACGAGCCCACCATGAGCTTCAACCCGCCGGACTGCATCCCGTGGACTGCCCGGATGCCGGGGGAGTTCGGCTGGCGCAAGCACTACGACCTGCTGAGCGCCCTGCCCGCGCTTTTCGACGACATGGGCCCTGAGACCACGCGGGTGCGCTGCGACTTCTGGGATGTCGCCACCGACGTCTACGTGAACGCGTTCTTCAAGCAGATCTACGACTGGTGCGACGCCGTGCGGCTGAGTCTGATGGGCCACGTCAACCGTGAGGGCGAGATCACCTACCACTGCCGGGAGCAGGGCCACTGGTTCCGCGGCGCCCGCTACATGCACTGGGGCGGCTGCGACTATCTGCGCGAGATCACCTGGCCGATCGGGAACGAGATGTACAACGTGCTCGCGGCGGGCAAGTTCGCTTCCTCGGCGGGGCATCTGCTGGGTAAGCGCATTGTCGGCAGCGAGTGCTTCGGCCTCGGCAGCCAGTGGGCCATCGATCTGCGCAACCTCAAGTGGATGAGCGACTTCCAGTTCTGCCTGGGCATCAATCAGCTCGAGCCGCACGCCTTCTACTACTCCATCCAGGGCTTCCGCAAGTGGGAGTGCCCGCCCGGCGAGTTCTACCAGAGCCCCTTCTGGCCCTACTACGACACGCTGGCCGACTACGTCGGCCGGCTCTCGGCGGTGCTACGCGACGGCCATCACATCGCGGATGTCGCGCACTTCTACCCCAACGCATCCTTCTGGGCGGAGATGGACCCGTTCGAGAACGACAAGACCGAGGAGCTGAGGCGCAGCTTCCTGCGCTGCGGCAGGCTGCTGATGAGGGTCAACGCCGACTTCGACTACGTCTCCGAGGAGATGCTGCAGCGCGCGGACTTCGAGGGCGGCGAGATCGCCGTGAAGTATCCCGACTCCGACGAGGTCGCCGAGCGCTTCCGCATCCTGGTCATGCCCGCCTGCACCACCATCTCCCGCGCCACCGCCGACGCCCTGAAGCGATTCGTGGACTCCGGCGGGCGCATCATCGCGCTGGGCGAGCTGCCGCGCAAGTCCGTCGAGCGGGGCGAGGACAGGCACGTGCAGGAGATCATGGAGGGGATCTTCGGCGACCAGTACGAGCTGTCGATGGGCCTCACAGACGCCGAGGCCCCGGTGGTGGCGGGCGAGCTGGCGCCGGGCTGGCGGGGCGGCGCGCTGATCGGCTATCCCTTCGAGGGCGAGGACGAGGACGTCATCGAGCACCTCGCGCAGGCCCTCTACGCCGCCATCGACCCGGACGTGCGACTGCGGGACGAGACCGGCCGCTTCATCGAGGACGTGGTGCACTACCACTACGCGCGTGAGGGCCGGCACTTCGTGCTGCTGCAGAACACCTCGCGGGAGGCCGGCTATGCCTTCGACGTCACGCTGCGGATGACCGGCGATGTGGAGGTCTGGGACCCCGAGGACGGCTCGATCGCGCCGGCGCTGGTGGCGCGCGGTGAGCCCGGCCACCTGCACCTGCCCGCCCGGCTGGAGCCTGCCCAGTCCCTGCTGCTGTGCGTGGACGAGCAGGCCCGGTGCCCGTCCACGCCGGTGATCGCCGCCGACCTGCCGCTGCTGTCCGTCACGACCGACGAGATCGTGGGCCTGGCGCGCGAGACCGGCAGCTACTGTGTGACGCTCGGCTCCCACGAGGGGGAGCCCCTCGTCGTGCGGTCGTCGGTTCGCGCCATGCCGAACG
>JBNGDZ010000282.1:0-6639 GCA_049975765.1 Armatimonadota bacterium | reverse complement strand
CATGCTGGGCGACCATCACCTGCACCGCAAGACCTACGCCTACGAGGGCTCGGCGCGCATTCCCTTCGTGGTCCGCTACCCTGCGGGCTACGACGGGCCGACCGGCAGCTTCGAGCAGGTCGTGGGCATCCAGGACATCATGCCGACCCTGCTCGACATCGTGGGGCTTGAGGGCCCCGAGCAGATGACGGGCGGCAGCGTCGTGGAAGCCGCGCGCGGCGGTCAGTGGCGCGAGTTCATTCACGGCGAGCACTCGCCCTGCTACAGCCCCGATAACGCCATGCAGTACCTGACCGACGGAAGGGAGAAGTACATCTGGTTCCCGGTCACCGGCCAGGAGCAGTTCTTCGACCTGGAGAGCGACCCGCAGGAGCTGCACGATCTGGCCGATGATCCGGAGGCGGCCGAGCGCGTGGCGCTATGGCGCCAGCGGCTGATCGACCGGCTCGCAGCGCGCGATGACGGCTTCTCGGACGGCGAGAAGCTCATCACCAGGCCCGACGGCTATGGACCACGGGTCGAAGCCGAGTGAGGCCGACACGGCCTCGGCATGCGGCCTCGGGAGCCGGTCCCTACGCTCCGGCCAGTCGCGTCTGGTGATCCGGGTCCGGAGCATGTTCGATGCTCTTACATGAGAAGCATGAGGAGCAGTCGGTCGGATCGCTCTCGTCCACCCAGTCATCCGTAATGGCACACACCCACCGGACCTCTGGTACGGGCGTGAACCTGACCCTCGGGTGAAGGAAGATGCAATCGACGCGCTCTAGCGTCTCCGGCACCGGACACCGCCCACAGTCCGTCGAGGTCACGACCGCGATGCCGTCGGCTGCTGTGCAGACGTGGAAGCCGTTGAACTCACGCCGCCGCGAGCACTCAGGTAGCATCTCATCAACCCCTCCTCCGTGGTCAGGAATTCGCGCCGCGCGATGGGCTGTCCTGCAAGCATCCGGCCGCCAAGGTGGACCTTCTCCATCCGGCATCTGACGCAGCTCGCATCAGCCGGTCGGCGGCGGGGCCGGGCTGCCTCCGAGGCCCGGGATCCCGCGTCAGCCGATCCGTAGAGGAGGGCACTATCATGGTCCGCATAGGCTTTCTCGGCAGTGGCTTCGTGGCGACGTTCTATCAGCAGGGACTTCGCGACGTCCCCGGCCAGGAGGTGGTGGTGAGCTACTCGCGCACTGAGGAGCGCGCGCAGCAGTTCGCCGAGGAGTGGAGCATCCCTGAGTGGACCACGGAGATGGAGGCGGTCATTGAACGCGATGACGTGGACCTGGTGCTCATCGCCCTTCCCAACCACCTGCACCGCGAGGCCGCCCTGGCCTGCGCGGAGGCGGGCAGGAACATGGTCTGCACCAAGCCCCTGGCGCGCAACGCCGAGGAGGCTGCAGACATGCTGCAGGCCGTGCGCGAGGCCGGGGTGATGCACGGCTACGCCGAGACCGAGGTGTTCTCGCCGGCCGTCATGCACGCCCGCTCGCTCATCGAGGACGGGGCCATCGGCGACGTCCTCTCGGTGCGCTCGCGCGAGTCCCATTTCGGCCCCCACTCGCCGCACTTCTGGGACCCGGAGCTTACCGGCGGCGGCGCCCTCAACGACATGGGCTGCCACTGCATCTCCGCGGCCCTCTACTTCCTGGAGGGCCAGGCGGTGCCCGATCGCTGCCTGGCCTGGGGCGAGCTGCTCTACCACCAGGACAAGACGGAGGCTGAGGACAACGCGGTGCTGCTGCTGCGCTTCGATGGCGGCGAGATGTCCATCACCGAGACCAGCTGGTCGGCCCACGGCGGTCTCGACCTCCGCAACGAGATCTACGGCACCGAGGGCACCATCTTCACGGACGTCACGCGCCGCACGCCGATGGTGGCCTTCACGACGCAGAGCGCCGGATATGTGGTGGAGAAGGCTGAGGCGGACACCGGCTGGGTCTTCCCGTGCGTGGATGAGGCCCGCGTCTACGGCTATCACGAGGAGATGCGGCATTTCGTGGAGTGCGTGGAGACCGGCCGGACGCCGCGCCAGACCTTCGACGATGGCTACCTGGTCAACGTCATCCTCGACGCCGCCTATCGGTCGATGGACTCCGGCACGTGGGAGCAGATACCGCTCCCGTGAGCCCGTGAGGAGGAGGCAGAGATGCACCGGCTGATTCCTGTCCTGCTGCCCCTGCTTCCCGCAACCGCCATCCACGCGCAGCAGGCCGAGGTCGCCGTCGTCAACCCCGGCTTCGAGGGCGATGAGGACGGCGACGGCGTCGCCGACGGCTGGACGTCCGCCTTCGGCGCCCCCGAGGGGAGCCTGGACGTCACCTTCTCGCTCGAAGACGGTCGCGAGGGAGGCACCTGCCAGAGGATCGACTGCACGCGGTGGGAGGACGGCCACGCCATGGTCTGCCAGGTCGGCACCGTGGCGATCCAGGGCGGCGAGTGGTACCGCATCACCCTCTGGGCGCGCGCCGAGGGGCGGCCGCAGGTCGGCGTCGCCATCCACGACACCGATGGATGGCGCCACTGCGGCCTGTGGCGGCGCTTCCGGCCCACTCCCAGGTGGCGCAGGTTCTCCTGGCGCTTCCAGGGCGATCACGACTGCCATGAGACCTCTCGGCTGCAGATCTGGTTCAGCTCCGTCGGCACGCTGTGGGTGGATGACCTGATCCTCGAGCAGATCGAGCCGCCTGCCAGCGCCACCATCATCCCCGACATCGGCTCGAGGAACCTGGTGCCCAACAGCTCCTTCGAGTGCGGCCCCGACCGCTGGATCTCCGCCGGCTGCTGGCGACTGGTCGGGGCGGTCGTGGCGGAGAACCCCGTCCACGGCACGCATTGCATGAAGATCGAGTGGTCGCGGGAGACCGCACCGGCCTTCTCCTTCGACTACTACGAGATGCGCCGGGAGCCCTACACCCGGCCCGACCTCACCAGCGAGGGCTGGATGCGCGTCGAGGAGGGAGCTGACTACGTCCTCTCGATGTTCCTGCGCGCGGGTCGGCCGGTCGAGGCCGTCCGCCTCCAGGCCATTGGCCCCACCAGCGGCCTCGGTGGGCGCGTTGTCCAGATGGGCACCGACTGGCAACGAGTGGAGCTGCCCTTTACGGCCACCGAGAACCTGTGCTCCGTGCGGGTGGACATCGACTGCGACGAGGCAGGGCTGGACGAGCTGACCATCTGGGTGGATGCGATCCAGCTTGAGCGCGGCGAGGCCGCCACGGAGTATCGGCCTCGTCGGCCCGTCGAGATCGGCCTCACGCCGACCAACGGGCACGGCATCTTCGTCGGCGAGCAGCCGGAGTTGCGTCTCGTCGCCTACAACGATGGGCCGGAGCCGGTGGGCGTGGCCCTCTCGTTCACGGTCACCGATGGCTTCGACCGTACGGAGCTGGAGCGCCGGGACACGATCACGCTGCCCGTGGGGGAGAGCGTGGCGCGGCCTGTCGGCGGCATCCCGGACCTGCCCTTCTCTCGCGTGACCTGCGCGGGCGAGGCCATCGACGACCGTTCAGTCCGCGTGGCCTGCCTGCCCGAGCTCGATCTCGAGGATTCCCCCTTCGGCCTCAACCACGCCTACGGCTGGGACGAGTACGTGGAGCTTGCCCAGCGCCTCGGCGTGAAGTGGGTGCGCGACTGGTCGCTCAAGTGGGATCACGTCGAACCCGAGCCGGGGCGCTTCGAGTTCGAGATGGCCGACTACCAGATCAACCGGCCGCTGGGTCTGGGGATGAACGTGCTGTGCATGTTCCCGTTCCCGTCAGCGGGCTGGTCATCGACGGCCCCGCCGCTGGAGGAGATCCCCGAACAGCTTCGCAGCCGCGCGCCGTATCGCATCCGCAGCGCCTACGCCCCGCGCGATCCCGCGGAGCTCGAGGAGTACGTGCACGAGTGCGTGCAGCGCTATAGGGATCGCATCGACGTCTGGGAGGTCTTCAACGAGTCCATCTTCACCTCCTACTCGCTGCCCCGGGCCGCCGGCTACGAGGCCACCGACTACGTGCCCCTGCTTGAGGCCGTCTACCGCGGCTGCAAGCGCGCTGACCCCGACTGCACCGTCATCGGCGGCTACTCCGTTCCGCCGGAGCGCTTCGACGATCTCCACGCGCCCTTCATGGAGGCCGGCGGGCTGGACTTCTGCGACGCCTACTCGCTGCACATCTACCCCGGCGGCGAGCCCGAGTTCATCGCCGCGCAGCTCGACCGCATCCGCGACGCCATGCGCGAGCGCGGCGGCGTCAAGCCCATGTGGATGACCGAGTACGCCTACTACGCCGATGACGATCCCGATCCCATCCCGCGGGGCTGGCCGGCCCTGGTGGAGAGCGAGCTTGTGCAGGCCCAGTGGAACACCCGCATGTGCGTGACGCAGCTGGCCCACGGCGTCGAGCGCGTCTTCTACCACATCTGGCACACTCACGCGAACCGGGACTCGGGCGCCCGCATCTTCTTTGAGTACGGCGGCGCCCCCCGTAAGATCGCGGCCTCCCAGGCCGCCATGGCGCGGATGCTCGGGCCCGATCCCCGGCTCCTGCGCGAGATCGACATCGGCGAGGACGCGAGCTGCTACGTCTTCGGCAACCGCCCCGGCCCGGACGGCCAGGGCCGGGCGCTGGTCGCCGTGGCCTGGCACCACTGGGACCGGATCGACCGGGGCGATCTATCCGCGTGGCAGCAGGTCTACGACATGTTCGGCAGGCAGGTCGGCGGCGACAGGCTGAGCGAGGCGCCCGGCCCTGTCTACATCGTCGCGCGCGATATGTCGGCCGACGACTTCGCTGCGGCTATCAGGGAGGAGATCGGCGAGTGAGCACCCCTCGGCCCGTGCTCTCGCTTGAGAGCCGCAATGAGAACACCGAGAACGAGCTGCGGGTCATCCAGTTCCAGTTCCCGAAGTGGATTCCGGCGCGCATCGGCCTGCTCTCGGGCACATGGAAGAAGTACCGCGAGAGGCTCGAGGAGCTCGTCCTGCGCCATCCCCTCGTCTTTCCCGGCTATGAGCGCGGCAGCCGCGACTTCGACGACCTCGGCCACGTCAGCTACGCCGCCGAGGAGTGCGAGGACGCCTGGGGCTGCCGGTGGGAGAACCTGGCGCCGGGCATGGTCGGCCAGCCCGTCACGCACCCGCTGGAGGACTGGAGCGCGCTGGCGAGCTACCAGCCCCCGGACCTGCTGGAGATCGACTCCTGGGGCAATCCCCGCGACTGGGACGCCGTCGCGCGGGGCCTTGACGCGGCGGAGAAGGCGGGCGGGCTACGGCGCGGCGGCGGGCTCTACCACGGCTTCATGTTCATGCGCCTGTACTACCTGCGAGGCTTCGAGAACCTGATGATCGACATCGCCACCGCCGACGCGCGCCTGGACACGCTCATCGAGATGATCCTGGAGCAGAACCAGCGCGTGATCGACAGGTATCTCTCCCTCGGGGTCGAGTATATGAGCTTCGGCGACGACCTGGGCAATCAGGTGAACCTGCCCATCAGCCCTGGGGCCTGGCGGCACTACCTCGGGCCCTGCTACGCGCAGATGTACGGGGCCTGCGGCGACGCCGGCGCGCACGTCTACATGCACTCCGATGGTGACATCAAGGCGGTCATCGTGGACCTGGTGGAGGCCGGCGTCACCGTCATCAACCCCCAGATCCGCGCCAACGGGCTGGAGCACATCGAGCGCATCTGCAGGGGCCGCGTGGCGATCAACCTCGACCTCGACCGCCAGCTCTTCCCCTTCGCCACCGCGGAGCAGATCGATGAGCACATCCGCACCGCGGTCGAGACGCTGGGCCTGCCCGAGGGCGGCCTGATGCTCAGCGCCGAGTGCGCCCCGGACGTGCCGCTGGAGAGCATCGAGGCCATCTGCGGGGCCTTCGAGCGATACTGCTTGTGAGGGGCTCCCCGGAGGTGTCGGGCGGGAGTCGCACCGGCGCACCGCGAATCGCTTCCCCGAGAGAGGATCCGGCGCACCGGTGGAGGACGCCAGCATGGGTGAGTCAGTCTTCATGGCCGGCACCTCGGGCTACCAGTACGACCACTGGGTCGGGCCCTTCTATCCTGAGGACCTGCCCCGGAGCGAGTGGTTCGCCTACTACGCGCGGCACTTCGATGTCGTCGAGATCAACAACACCTACTACGGTCTTCCCGAGGTCGAGACCTTCGATACCTGGCGCGAGCGCGCTTCGGATGGTTTCACCTACGTGCTCAAGTACAGCCGCTACGGCTCGCATCTGAAAAAGCTGAAGGACCCCGCGGACCACATCGACACCTTCCTGGAGCGAGCCACGCATCTCGGGGACCTGCTCGGTCCCATTCTGGTGCAGCTTCCGCCGAACTGGCACGCGGACCAGGGTCGGCTGCAGGCATTCCTCGACTACGCGCCGCCGGAGCATCGCTGGGCGGTGGAGTTCCGCGACCCCGACTGGCTGCGGGAGGAGATCTTCGACGTCCTTCGAACCCACAACGCGGCGCTGGTCATCCATGACATGATCCGGGATCACCCCCGTGTGCTCACCGCCGACTGGGTCTACCTGCGCTACCACGGGGGCGAGCGCGGCGAGTACACCTACCAGAAGATGAGCGCCGAGGCCAGCCGGGTCGAGGACTATCTCGACCGGGGCCTGGACGTCTACGCGTTCTTCAACAATGACGCCCACGGGTGGGC
>JBNGDZ010000281.1:0-6641 GCA_049975765.1 Armatimonadota bacterium | reverse complement strand
GCCTACGGGGGCGGCGCGGACGGTCAGTGGACCGTGCGCGAGGGCCAGTACTACGCGGCCTGCACCGATCCGCCACGAACCATCCATGCCGACTACTCCCCCGGGCAGGTCCTCAGCGGCGTGACGCGCCAGGTGGGCGATAATCCGAACCTGTGGGCCTCGGACCCCGATGAGCCGCTGCCGCAGTGGATCGAGCTTCGCTGGGAGCAGCCGGTAGCGATCGGCACGGTTGAGCTGACCTTCGACACCGACCTCAATACCCGGCGGCGGCCCTCGCCCACGGCCCCCGAGTGCGTCCGCGACTACGAGCTGAGCTGCCTGATCGATGGGCAGTGGCGGACGGTCGCGGAGGTGGAGGGCAACTTCCGGCGCAAGCGTGTGCATCGCTTCAGTGCTGTCACGACCCGGACGCTGCGCCTGACGGTACACGCCACCAACGGTGCGCCCTCCGCGCGGGTCTTCGAGGTGCGCGCGTACGGACCCGGCTGAGCGAGGATGGGGGGATATCATGCTCACAGCGGTCCCACCGCCAGTGCAGGCGGCCCGCCCATCCCGGGCGGGCCGCATCGGTACGCCAGCATAGTGGCCTGAGCGGCCGAGAGGCTGCCGCCTACTCGTCCTGGCGCCGGCGGCGGCGGAGACGCCAGGCGATGCCCCCAAGTCCCAGGAGCATCAGCGTGGTCGTGGCGGGTTCGGGCACGTAGCCATCGGAGTAGCCGATCGCTGCGAAGGCGTCGAGCATCCCGTAGCCGAAGTATGGATCGTAGCCCGAATCGCCCAGGTCCTGAGAGGTCTCCCACAGGATCGCGCGCAGGTCATCGTTGGTGAGGAAGGGGTAGCGCGACTTGAGCAGGCCGGCGAAGCCCGAGACGATCGGGGCCGAGAAGGACGTGCCCATTGCGTCCACGCTGTAGAGGTCCTCGCCCAGTGGCAGATAGTCCGGCCCCCACAGCGGGCCCGCGATCTGGTCGGTCCACCAGTCATTGGCGCTGAAGACCGAGGAGCACCACATTCCCAGTGTATTGACGCTCTCGCCCGGCGCCATCACATCCAGGTACTCCCCCAACAGCGGGTCGGCGTAGCTGGAGAAGTCGGACTTGACGTGGTCCTCGTTGGTCGAGCCGACGGAGATGGTCTCGGGCAGGTTGGCCGGGAAGTCGAGGCCGCCGGCGTGGCTTACACCATCACCGAAGTACTCGTGGTCACCGTAGTCGGGGATGAACATGTGGTTGTCGGAGTTGCCGGCCGAGGCCACGATCATCACGCCCTGGGCATGTGCCCACTCGATGGCCTCCTTTACCAGCGCGCCCTCACCACCCTCCTCGAACTCGGCCGGATCGATCATGTACATCGGACCGAAGCCCCAACTGAAGTTTAGGACGTCGGCGCCGTTGTTCACCGCGTAGTAGATGGCGTCCGCGGCGTCGATGCCGAAGCCCCAGCCCTCGGCGTTGATAACCCGCACGGGCATGAGGCTGGGCTCCCAGGCCATTCCGGCCAGGCCCTTCCCGTTGTCAGTGGCCGAGCCCGCCAGGCTGGCCGCGATGGTTCCGTGCGCCACGCCGGCGTCCACCGAGTTGTACGGGTAGGGATAGTCGATGCCCGGGTCATTATCGACCGTATCACCGATGGCGGGGTCGTAGTTGGCAGCCCACCACGCGGCGCGCTCGCTGTCCTCGCTGAACTCGTCGAAGCCGGGGTACCCGTGGTCCTCCGGCTGCCCCCATGCGGGGTCCCAGACCGTAGGGTCGGCGTCCTCACTCGTGGGGTCATCCTCGGAGGTGGCGGGTGGGGGCTCCGTCCACCATCCGACATTGTCCCCGACGAAGTCGTAGCCGGTCACGATCTTGGCCGCCAGGTCCTCGTGGTAGACGCTGATCCCGCTGTCGATGATGGCGATGACCGTGTCGGCTGAACCCTTCTCCAGATCCCACGCCTGCGGGGCGTTCACTTCAAACAGGTAGAACTGATTGTCCATCAGGTCGGGGTCCATGTCCGGGTCCCCCCAGTCCTTGAAGAACGGGTCATTCGGCGTGGCGTGGGCGTGCATGATCAGGTGCGGGCGCGCGCTCTTTACCTCAGGGAGCGCGCTGAGCGCCGTGGTCGGCTCCGCGGCCTGTGGGGCCCCGTAGCTCGCCGAGGGCAGATGTACCGAGGCGTAGTCCTCGAAGCGCCGGTAGAACTCGGGCCTGACGCCGAACTGCCGTTCCACCTCTGAGGCGAAGGTCTCCCGGTCGGCTCCGGGCTCGAGGCGGACCAGGAAGTGACTCTCGGAGTAGTTCGACTTCGGCTGGGCGGGGCGGATCGGCCTGGCACGCATCATCCCGGGCGTGGTGACGAAGTCAGCGCCCGCATGGGGGAGAGCGCACACTACAAGCAGGGCCACCAGCGGGTACACACCCCGCACGGGCCACAACTGCCGACCGCCGGCGCCGGTGACTATCGATGCATGATTGCGGGCTCCGCTGGCGCCATCGGGTCTGCACCGTCTTCCTGCCACGGGGGCATCACCTCTCCGTATACTCCCCTCACGCGCCGCATCCCTGATGCGGCGGCGTTCCCCGCGCATGGATTCTGTTCATACCCTCTTGTGCCCTGCGACTATGCGCCCCGGAGCGATCGTGAGCAAAACGTGAGGAAACTCGCCGGCAAGCTCCCGTGTCAGTGCAGACGCCGGACGGTGGCGAGCCACCGCGAAGGAACCTGCCAGCCCCAGCGCAGGCGGTGCAGGAGGGCAGGCGAACGCACCTTACGGCATACCGGGGCCGCTCTGCTCCTGCTCCGGGCCGCCACGCGCCAAGGGGATGCGCTGCAGCGCATCGAGGCTGACGCCCTCTCCGATCTCGGCGACCTCGGAGAGATCGCCCTGCGTAAGCCCCAGCGTCTCGTTGGCGACCGCCACCTTCGCCAGTGCATCCTCCAGCCGCTGCCTGATCTCCGCCTCATGCTGGCGGACATGGGCCTGAAGCGACGGGTCATCGATTGCCAGCAGGCCCCCCATGAAGCGCGCCATGATGCGCCAGGAGTTGCGCTCATTCGGCATGGGCAGCAGCAGTCGCGGATCCTCGGCGACCTCCGGGCGGTGGAACCACTGGATGTGCGCCGCCTCGTGCACCGCCACCGCCGCCACCTCCCACGCGGCCTTGCGCTGGAAGTCGATGTACTTGGCCGGCAGCAG
Source organism: Armatimonadota bacterium (assembly GCA_049975765.1). Classification (GTDB taxonomy): domain Bacteria; phylum Armatimonadota; class Zipacnadia; order Zipacnadales; family UBA5352; genus JAYENL01. The sequence continues at coordinate 3,463 of JBNGDZ010000281.1, read as the reverse complement.
GATCAGCGTCCGGGTCACCGGCTCGGAGGAACCGCATACGTTCAGCGGACAGACCGGGGACCAGTCCGGCAGGTCCACCGTGAGGTAGATCGTACGGGTGGCGTCGCGGACGAAGTCGGCGAAGGTGCGCTCGCCGCCGGGCTCGACTGTCACGCCCTCGAGGAGATTCCAGAACCCCGTTGGAACATCATTCGGCGGCTCTGGAAGCTGCTGAAGGCTCGGATCGGTGGCGATGGCCGGGGGGCCGGAGGGCCCCTGCCCGGTGAGGCCGGTCTCCTCGAGGATCGCTGCCGGCGAGAGCATCGTGGCGTGGGCCAGGCCCGACAGGTCCCACATGATGCGCAGCGGCTCCGGATCCGCCGTCGGTCCCGCGCCAAGCGCCGCGGCGGCCTCAGCGTAGACCGCCAAGAGTTCGGTCCGCGCCGCCTGAAATCGCTCCGGGGCAGCCTCTCTGTCTCGCCAGGCCTCCAGGTACTGCTTCACCCTCTCCCGCCGCTGCTCATCCGCGCACAGCGTGGGGTAGTGGTCGAGGGCGGGGCCGGGCTCTGCCGTGGTCGGCGGTGGCGGCGGCTCGCCCGTTTCGGGCTCCATGGGGCCCGGGCACCCGGCCAGCACCGCGGCCGCGACAAGCACGAGCCCGGCCAGTGTCGGCCGCGCCCGAATCGAGGCGCTGCGCAACTCGCCACGCATGGCAGACACAAGCCCGGCGCCGCCGGATGTTTGCGGCGCCGGGCCGCGCATCAGCGTCGTCATGATGGCTGGTCGCCCCGGACTACTTCAGGTCCCAGTAGTAGTTGGTCTGCCAGATCGAGCCGCTCTCCTTCCACCACTTCACGTGCCCGTCGCAGAACGCGAAGTTTGCGCCCCCGTTGTGGCGGTAGTCGATGTTGTCGTTGCCCGGCGCCGGATGGCACAGCGGCGTGGTGGTGCTCACGCCACAGCACTTGGGCGCCCGAATGTAGCCGCGGGTGGCGTCGGCGTAGAGGATGGTCTCCGCCGGCGACTTGACATCCGCTATGCTTCGGGGGCTGCGGCCGGCCACGTAGCCCAGGTTGTTCCCGTAGTCATTGCCGGAGCCTCCGACGGTGACTCCGTCTCCCTCGCTCGGGCACTTGAACAGGTCGTAGTTCTTCACATAGGGATAGATCTTCGCCGCGTAGCAGGTCTCACCACGCCCGGTCTTGTCCCAGGGCTCATTCCAGTAGCAGCCATGGCCCGGGAACCTCTCGTCGTAGTCCTGCAGGTACATCATTGCCGCCGTGCCCAGCTGCTTGAGGTTGCTCGAGCAGCTCGCCTGGCGGGCCTTCTCCCGCGCCCGCGCGAAGACGGGGAAGAGGATGGCGGCCAGGATCGCGATGATCGCGATCACGACCAACAGCTCGATCAGTGTGAATCCGCGTCGCCGCATGACAGCACTCCTTTCGGCGGAATCAGCCGGTTGCTCGGCCCCGGCATCGGGACCGGCCGCATCGCGCCCCCAGTGCCACGGCAGTTCGCCACGATTATACAGAAGTCCTCCCGCGGCCGCAACAGATTCTGAGGCGATCCCTGTGACGGCTCGCGCCAAAAGGAATGCGGCCCCGTCGGATGACGGAGCCGCATTCGTACGCAGGTCAGGCAGGCCTCACGGGGCGTAGCGCCAGGGCGCTGCCACTCCGGGCTCCCTCTTCTGCAGCACCTGAACGGTGTACCACTTGGCGTGACCGTCAACGTGGCCCATGTTCCCGCCGCCGCTGTGCCGCTCCGGCAACAGCGTGGAGTGGCGGCGATACAGATACCGCGCCCCGTAGCTGCTGCTGCGGGCGTCCTCGTCCTCACTGTCGCCGATGACGATGGTCTCCGCGGGGGCCTCCACCATCGACAGCGGCGTGCACCAGCCCGTTCCATGGCTTCCGTAGTAGTACCCAAACTCCTGATAGTTCCACCCGTAGCCCAGGTTGGCCCAGTGTTCGGTGTTCGGCTGGCTGGGGCACCTCAGGATCTCATCGTTCTTGAGGTAGGGCTCCAGGGTCTCGAACCACTCCGTATAAGGTGTAGGATAGCACAATGCGCCGGGAAGGAACGTCTCGTCGTAGTCCTGGGCGTACATCAGCAGTCCCAGCATCACCTGCTTGACGTTGCTCAGGCAGGAGGACTGCTTGGCCTTCTCGCGGGCTCGCGCGAAGACCGGAAACAGGATGGCGGCCAGGATCGCGATGATCGCGATCACGACCAACAACTCGATGAGGGTGAATCCTCGTCGCCGCATGACCCTACTCCTTTCACTGAGATCTGATGCACCACATGCTCTCGGGAGCAGCCAGCGCTTCCTGAAGGTGAAGGTGGCGCATGACTGCCGCAAGAGAGTATACCCACATGGTACGTCTCGCTGCACTGATGTGCCGGAGGCTCAGCCGTCGGTCCCCTGCCGGGGCAGGAGAGAGGCTGGCGACAGCGGCCTCGGCCGTGCCCTCTGCCCTGCTGGCAGAACATTGCGTCGGGCCCGCCGGCTGGTTGCCGGCGGGCCCTGTGGTGCGCACTAACGGCTGACTCAGTTGCTCGGGTCGTTGTTGAGGTTGACCTGGTACTGGCTCTCTGGCAGGCTCTTCACGTGGCCGTCGAAGAACCCGCAGTTGAACATCTCGTTGTGGCGCGCGGCGGAGCGGATGTAGCCACGCGGCTCCCAGGTCGAGGACTCGTACGACAGCACCGCCTCACACTCGAAGACCATGCCCGTCTGGGCGGGGTAGCTCACATCGGCCTCGGTTGCACCACCGAAGTTGTGGTTCACGCCGTAGCTGAGCGCGAACTCGTAGCCGGCGGTGGCCGGGTAGGCCGTGGCGCCATCGGCCGGCCAGTCGTCCCAGGTGGTGGCGGAGGTGCTCCAGCGCGCGGAGTTCGGCGTGCTGTCGCTGGGGCACTCGTAGAGCTGCTCGTTCTTAACGTAGGGCATGATCGCCCGGTACCACACGGAGTAAGGGTTGTCCGCCGCGGCCCAGGCGTTCATGTCATTGGCGCTCGTCCGTACGAAGCGCTGGTCGTAGTCCTGCATGTACATCAGCAGTCCCAGGCTGAGCTGCTTGAGGTTGCTCGTACAGCTCGCCTGCCGAGCCTTCTCGCGGGCTCGGGCGAAGACCGGGAACAGGATTGCGGCCAGGATCGCGATGATAGCGATCACAACCAACAACTCGATGAGGGTGAAGCCCCTGCGTCTCACGTCCAATCGCCTCCTATTGAGGCCGCTGCGCGGCCTCGTGAAGGCCGCCGCTGTTCGGGCACTGCTTCCTCATGCGGCGGCTCGTACAGCCTCACTGCGAAGCACGTGCCTCGACTCCCCCGCTCGCGTCATCTGCATCGTACGTCCACGGCAGTACGGGATCGAACGCCTGGGGGGTCGAACTCCAGCCGGCCGCGTCCCTCGATCTGACGCGACCCCCGCCCCTTTGCCTGCGCTCACAGATTCGGTTTCCCCCCTCTGCTTTCC
>JBNGDZ010000280.1:0-6653 GCA_049975765.1 Armatimonadota bacterium | reverse complement strand
CGTCAGTAGCGGTTTGCCCCCCGGCAACCTCCACAAGAACCGCGGCGCAATCGCACCGCCTCAGACCTAACGGACAGGCTGTCCGTTCCCGCCCAGTCCTCTGTCGTCGTTGCGAAGCATCGCTGCCCGAGGTCGGGCTCAGTAGGGGCGGATGATCGGCTGCATCGTCCAGGCCATCAGCAGAAGCTGCAGGGCCGTCAGCCCGCACGTGATGGCCAGCAGTCGCCATCGGGAGCCATCGTCGCCGCACAGCCACGGCGCCACCGAGCCCGCTAGCCATGGGGCGAAGAACATCCACAGCCTGCCTGTCTCGCCCTTCACGGTCCCCGACGCGTCCAGTAGCAGGAGCGTGAGCAGGGCGCTGGCGCCGAGGTACGCCGGGAGCATGCGGCCGGACATCGGCCGCAGCTCGCGGGCGAAGCGGCCCGCTGAGGCCACCACGGTCGCCGCGAGGGGCAGGCCCAGGAAGATCGCGAACTCCACCAGGTTCAGCCATACCCAGACGTGGTAGCTGCGGAATGACGCGCGGCCGGTGATGCTGGAGTGCGCCGAGAGGCCCTCGCTGAAGACGGTGATGGCGTCCACACCTGCAGCGTACCACAGACCAATGCCTCCCGCGAGTCCTGCCGCGAAGGCCGCCAGCGGCACCAGCACCGAGCGGGTGTCGCTCCAGGAGCTGTCGGCCGACTGGCCCGCCTGCTTGGCGGCTCGGAGGAGCAGAAAGATCGCGCCCAGCGCCACCAGCGCCAGGGCGCCCAGCGACACGAAGAGAGCGGTGGCCGCGACCGCCCCGGCCACCGCCGCCCAGGCCCAGTGCCGCTGCGTAGCAACCAGGGCGGCCAGCATCAGCGCCCCCAGCAGCGCGATGAGCTCATCCAGCAGCGGGAAGAACAGCAGCACGCTGGGCGTCAGCGCCACCAGGGCCGCGGCGCCCAACGCCCGCCCCTCCCCCATCGGCCCCCGCAGCGCCGCGAACAGCACGACAGGCATGAGGGCCCCGCAGGCGCCAAGCAGCCATGACGCCAGCATCGCCGTCGCCAGGCCGTCACTGCCCTGCCAGGCAGTGGTGGGGTACCTGCCCACCTCCGCGGCGAGCTCGGGGATGGTGAGGTTCACCGCCGTGCTGCCGGCCGTCAGGGCGAGCCGGTTGAGGCCGGGCAGGAGCTGGCCGAGGCGCCGCACCGCGTAGAAGAAGATCACGGCACCGGGCGGATGGGTGGCGACATGCTCGGGCTTGTTTCCCATCTCTCGGGCGTAGCCGTCCAGATACTCCTCGAGGGCGTCGACGCGGTAGGCCTCGCTGAGGTATCCGGTGGAGACGTCGCTGAGCTGCACCGCCGCCAGGCGCGGGACGCTCAGCGGCGGCACGCTCCACAGGGAGAGCTGCAGGACCCAGGCGCCGACCGCCAGCGAGGCCGCGATCGACCACGCCAGCGCCCGGCGATGGCTGGGGATCCGCTCCCGCAGCATCGACGACCAGAGGTAGGCGATGAGGCCGGCGAAGCCGATGACCACCAGCGCCGGGGGGAGCAGGTGGGTAATGGGGTAGACCGGCCCCAGCACCGGCCATGCCCACTCCCCGGGCCAGCCGATCTCGCGGCCGACGAGAAGCAGCCACACTGCCAACGCTGCCACCAGGACTATCTGGGCGGCAATGAGGCCGCGGGGAAGCCTGCGGTGCGAGCTGCGCTGGTCGTCGCTCATGGCTCTGTGCTCCGGGCGCGCTACCTGTCACAGGCGTCAACGCCTGGAGGAGAGTTGACGCTCCCGCGATTCGCCGGGATGCCCGGCACGACCTGCGCCCTGGAAGGGACCCGGCAGGTGGCGAGGAAATGACGATGCGGCCATCACGACATGGAGGTGAGTCATGGGAAGCAATCCCGTGAAGGAGGCCCTGGCACGCGGCGAGGCCGTCGTGGGGACGATGCTGGGCGAGTGGGCATCACCGGGCGTCTGCCGCGTGGTCCGCGAGGCCGGGTACGACTTCGTCATCTTCGACACCGAGCACCAGTGGCCGGGGCTGGAGACCGTGGCCTGGCTGATGCGCACCGCGCGGGACATCGGCCTGCAGGCGTACGTGCGGGCACCGGCCTTCCGCGGTCAGTGGCCGGCCCGCTACCTGGACCTGGGCTGCGATGGGCTGATCTTCCCGCACGTGGAGAGCGGGGAGCAGGTGCAGGCCATCGTCGATCAGGTGAAGTTCGCGCCCATGGGCAGGCGAGGGCTGGGAACCAACATCGCCCACGATGACTACAGCGCCGAGCCGGCCGCCGAGTTCACACGCCGCCGCAATGACGAGACCGTCGTGGCGGTTCAGATCGAGACCGCCACCGGGCTGGAGAGGCGCGAGGAGATCCTGGCGGTGGAGGGCATCGACGCGGTCTTCATCGGGCCCAATGATCTGTCGCTGAGCCTGGGGATCCCCGGGCAGCTCGACGACTCGCGGGTGGTGGGCGCTATCGAGGAGATCTTCGCCGCCGCGCAGCAGGCTGGCGTGGCGCCGGGCATGCACGCCTTCGACGTGGAGATGTCGCTCAAGTGCCTCGACGCCGGCTGCCGCTTCCTGTGCTTCGCCTCCGAGGTGGCGCTGTTCGTGCGCGGCAGCCGGGAGGCGCTGGGCATCATCCGCGGCCACGAGGCCGTGGGCGAGGGGGTCTACCTGTGAGGGGACGAGTGATGGTGCTGGCCGCGCCCTTCGTGCGCCATGAGCCGGAGGCGAGCCAGCCTCTGTCGGACGCCGGCGTGGAGGTAGTGCATGGGCCGCTGGATCACCTGCTGGAGCCAGATGAGCTGAGCGAGCTGCTGGCGGGCTTCCACGCAGTGGTCGCCTCCAACGAGCGCTACGACGGGGGCGTCTTCGCCGCTCTTCCCGAGCTACGAACGGTCGCGCGCTGGGGCGTGGGCTACGACAGCATCGACGTGCAGGCAGCGACCGCTGCCGGAGTCATCGTCACCAATACGCCAGGCAAGGTCACCGAGTCGGTGGCCGATCAGACCTTCTGCATCATGCTGGCGCTGCTGCGCCGCCTCCCGGAGCAGATGGAGGTGGCGCGGAGCCTCGACTGGCGCAACGTTGAGGGCACCGAGCTGTGGCGCAAGACGCTGGGGATTGTGGGCCTCGGCTCCATCGGCCGGGCAGTCGCTGAGCGGGCGCGGGGCTTCAGCATGCGCGTCTTGGCCTGCGACGCCCGCGAGGATGAGGTCGCCTGGGAGGCCGGGCGCCTGGGCGTGGAGCTGGTGGCGCTGGGGGAGCTGCTTGCGGAGGCGGACATCGTCACGCTGCACGCGAACCTGACCGACGAAAGCTGCGGGATGATCGGCGAGGAGCAGCTGCGGGCCATGAAGCCCAATGCCTTCCTGATCAACTGCGGCCGGGGCGCGCTGTGCGACCAGGCGGCGCTGGCACGGGCGCTGCGGGAGGGCTGGATCGCCGGCGCGGGCCTCGACACTCTCGAGGAAGAGCCGCCGGGGCCTGACGACCCCATCCTGGAGGCGCCGAACACGATCATCACGCCGCACAACTCCTCGATGACCGCCGAGAGCGCCGCGCGGGTCAACGCCACGGTGTGCGAGAACATCCTGGCGGCGCTGGCCGGTCGGCGGCCGCAGTTCGTCGTCAACGAGGACGTGTTCGCGGAGGGAACGAGACCGCCGCTGGGCGAGCACTGAGTGGCGCGATCTGCGGCCCGCAATCAAGGCCGCTGGAACGGAGAGGTGAGTGACCATGCACCAGATCAGCGACGGCGCGATCCAGTGGACGACGCACGTTCCCGTGGCGGAGCGGGTTGACGTCCTGGTTGTCGGCGGCGGAGCGGCAGGCGTGGGTGCGGCCGTGTGCGCGGCTCGCAACGGCATGAACACGCTCCTCGTGGAACAGCAGTGGGCGCTGGGCGGCCTGGTGACGCTTGGCCTGGTGGACTACGTCGCGGGATATCCCGACGGGATCGGCCAGGAGCTGTTCGACAGGCTGGAGGCCGAGGACGCCGTCGAGAACCGCAGGTGCGACCCGGAGAAGTGCAAGCGCGTGCTGGAGGAGATGGTCAGCGAGGCGGGAGCGAAGATCCTCTACGGCACCAGCGCGGTGGACAGCATCGTCGAGGAGGGTGCCATCGAGGGCGTCATCGTGCACAACAAGTCCGGAACGCAGGCGATTGCGGCAGGCGCCGTCGTGGACTGCTCCGGGGACGCGGACGTGGCAGCGTACGCGGGAGCGCCCTTCGAGGTCGGCTGGGACCAGGCCGACGGCTACAACCAGGCCGTCTCGCTGGACTTCAGGCTGGGGAACGTGAACCTGCCGCGCTTCCAGGAGGCGGTGACGCGCACGCACGCCTTCATGCAGTCGGTCGCCCACAGGGCGGTGGATGACGGCGTTCTCTCGCGGCTGGTGGAGACGGGGTACATCGGCCAGTTGCCCGGGCGGGACCCCGAGCACGCGGAGGTCTACGTGTGCACCGCCCACAGGCGGCACTGCCGGACGACCGATGCCGAGGACCTGAGCGCGACGGCCTTCGAGCAGCGACAGCAGATCAAGGAGATGGTGCAGTTCTACCGCCGCTACGTGCCCGGCTTCGAGGACTGCTGGCTCATCGACAGCGCGCCCATCCTAGGCGTGAGGGACTCGCGGCGGATCCTCGGGGAGTACGTGTTGACCGGGGAGGACGTGGCCTGCGCCCGGAAGTTCCCGGACGCCATCGCCAGGGACACACACGGCTTCGACATCCACAACCCCACCGACCTGCCTCACATCAAGCACGTGCATCTCGACGAGCCCTGCGAGGACGCGTTCTGTGTGCCCAACGAAAAGACGGGCGGCTACGATGCCTACGTCAAGCCGGGACAGTACTACGAGATCCCCTACCGCTGCCTGCTGCCGCTTGAGGTGGAGGATCTGCTGGTGGCCGGGCGTTGCCTCTCCGCGACCTTCGAGGCGCAGTCCGGCGCGAGGCTCATCCTGACGTGCATGACGATGGGCCAGGCGGCAGGGACGGCGGCGGCGCTCGCGCTGCAGCAGGAGGTCAGGCCGCGCGAGCTGGACCCGCAGGCTCTGCGGGCCAGACTCGTGGCCCAGGGCATCGCGCTTGACAAGGAGCCGCCGGTCTACGTCAGAGGAGGCCCGCACCCTCCCATACCGCCCGACGCGCAGTTCACGATCGATAAGTCCACGATCACGTCAGACGAGATTCGGCTGGTGCAGGACTGAGCTCCCGTTGTAAAGCCAGAAGGCAGTCCTGGCCGCGATTGCTGCGGCCCGCGGGCTGTGAGAACGACGGGGCCGGCCTCAGGACGGCCCCGTCCACGGCGGGCGCCGCACGCTTGAGGTCACGCGAGACCACAGGTAGATCGTAGGCACTCAGCACTGAGGGCCCTCGGCTGGGCACGAGCGGCACCTGCACGAAGGAGGACGACGACCATGATGGACCGCATGCTGATGCGTCGCCTGCCGCCGCTGATCTCCACGCCTGAGTTCTGGCCGGCCACCTTCGACCGCTTCGACCGCATCCTGTCCAGTGCCACGCACTGCCAGGTGGAGCACATCGGCACCTCCGCCGGCGGCCGGGCCATCCACGGCGTGACCTACCGCGGGCGCACCGGGGCGCCGACCATAGGCATCGTGGGAGGAATGCACGGGCACGAGCCGCAGGGCGTCGCCACGTGCCTGAACGTCATCACGGTGCTTGGCTATGGGCGGGACCTTAAGGGAACCTCCTGGCCGCAGATCGTCGATGACCTCAACTACGTGATCGTGCCCGTGCTCAACCCCGACGCCAGGGCGCGCATGCCCAACTCCTTCGTGGGCCTGGCCCGCCAGGACATCCTGCACTACGACGCCGGCATGACGCTGGAGGGGGAGAGGCACGAGCCCGGCGACGGAGACTGCGACCCGAAGCGAATGATGATCCTCGGCGGGCTGTTCAACGATCACGGCCAGCACATCAACCGGGAGACCGACCCGGAGAGTATCCGCAGCCCCGAGATTCGCGCCCTGATGCAGTTCATGGCCGACCACCGGCCCCAGATCGTCCTGGAGCTGCATGCCCACGCCTCGCTGCCCATGCTCATCCGCCCGGACGCGGGTCTGCCGGAGGACATTCGGCAGCGCCAGCAGGGCCTCTGCGAGCGGATCCTGGAGCAGGCTCGCGCCGAGGGTATCCCGTTCAACGAGAGCCTCCCCACCTCAGACCGGCTCTCCACCTGCCTCTACCACCGCTTCGGAAGGTCGGTGCCGCTGCTGTATGAGAGCCCGCAGGGGGTGCTCGACTCCGAGGCCGCGTGGTCGCACGAGCACATCATCGACACCTGCATGATGGTAGTCTCCTGCCTGTGCGCGGAGCTGATGGGGTAGGGAGAGCTACGAGGGCCAGGCTACGAGCTGCAGTCAACGGCAAAGGCGACGACACGAGCGCCAGGGAGGTCGGTGCATCATGCTGCGCCTGTTCGATCCGGCGTTGGACCTGATGCTGGTGTGCGTCCTGAGCCTGTTGCTGTGCGGCTATGCCGCGTGCGCGGAGACGCTGCATGTCTCGCATGATGGCGCCGCCGGCAACCCGGGCACCGAGGACGAGCCGCTGCCGACCATCGCCGCGGCCCTGCAGCTTGTCGGTCCTGGTGACACGATCCGCGTGCACGCGGGAACCTGGGCCGAGACCATCACG
>JBNGDZ010000279.1:0-6686 GCA_049975765.1 Armatimonadota bacterium | reverse complement strand
CCTCCACGGGGTGTGCCGGACACCCTCAGGCAGCCAAGCACCCAGCACGTTGCTCGTCAACATACGCTGACTTGCGTAAGTCACCACGAGCCCCAGACCTGCCAGCGGTAGCACATTACTGCTTCCCGGGCTGAATGACAGGGAGAGGGCCCAGCCGACTCCGGCACCGTCGGCGGCGGCGGGAAGGGACGATTGCGACGGACTGCGCATGAGCAAAACAAGAACCAGCGCGGCCCGGAGGACTGGCTGCGCTGCATCACTGCATCGTCATACAGGTGCATGTCGCTCTTGCCACCACAGTCGCTCAACAATCCAGAACGATGCTCCTGTCGTGAGGACTGCATCCGGCTTGGTGCGCCCGACGCGGCTCCTCCACCAACACCGGCGGCGCCGATACGGAGCATGGGCACACGGCTTTCGGTGCTGCCCTTTGTACCTGTGGCGTCCGACCAGATACCACCGCGGGCGGGGCTTGTGGAGGCCGGCCAGCAGGCGCCGGCCGGCACGCCGGAGAAGTAGGAGTTCGAGCCTACTGACAGGGTAGCAGGAGACTGATTCCGGTGCGCATTCTCGATGTGGCGCTAACCGGTCTGGTGGCTATGATCCTGGCCTCGCCCGGGGCGGCGCAGCAGGCGCCGCAACTGCTCGCTGAAGACACAGAGGCGGCTGCCCACAGTGCAGCGGGAGAGGAAGGTCGAGGTGAGCTGCGCATGATCAGCTTCGAGGTGACAGAGAGCGCGCCGCGCGTTCACGGCGCGATCTACGCCGTGCAGCAGGAGTGGCCGAGCCGCCGGTGGTTCTCGGTCTCCCAGGACGGTGGCAGGACCTGGTCCGACCCGGAGCCGTGGACCTGGGACGACGGCGAGGCGTTCTACTCGCCCAGCAGCATGTCGGTGCTGCTCAAGCACTCCAGCGGTCGCGTCTTCTGGGTGGGCAACGTGTCCGGCGATAACTGCAACGGCAACAGCCCGCGCTGGCCGGTGGTGATGGGCGAGGTCGATCCGCACAGCCTGACCCTGATCCGCGAGAGCGCTCTGCTGGTGGACACCAGGCGGCCCGAGGACGAGGACCGCGGGCGACTGGACCTGTGTCACTTCCGCATGCTCGAGGACCGGGAGACGGGCGAGATCATCCTGAGCTACCCCCGCGCGCACAACAAGTACCAGTGGCGGGAGTGGGCGACGGCCCGCATCGCGGTGCAGTAGCTCGCCGACATGCTAAGGCGGCCGCGGTCATCCAGCTCGTCTGCGAGGCAGAGGCTCAACCGACCGCGTGAGGTGAGGGTGGGACCCGCTCGTTCGGCTGATCTCGTCGTTGCCGCTGGCGCAGCCGTTCCGCCGCATACTGGAGGGACCACGATGGGTATCCGCATCGCGATGACAGTCATCGTCGCTTCGATCCTCGCCTCTGCGACAGGAGCGTGGGCCGAATTGGAGATCCTGGATGAGCCCATGTGGGTGTTCCCCGGACAGATCTTCCGCATCGCGCTGCGGCAGCCGGAGGGCTCGGGGGAGCTGGCCGTTGCGCACCCGGAGAACGTGGAGATGTTCGACCGATGGGATCAAGACGAGCGCCAGCGCTTCTACTTCCGCGCGCTGCAGCCGGGGGACGCGCTCATCCGCTTCTCGGGCCGGGGCGGCGATCTGACCGTTCCTGTGCCTGTGATTCCATGGAGTGACGTCTATACACTGCGCGAATACAGGGACGTGCAGCTCCCCAGGCTGTGGCCGATGGGCGAGGAGCTGGCTGAGACGAAGCCGGGCCGCACGATCCACACCGAGGACGAGATCGAGGCCATGCGTGAGTCCGGCGGCGAGGCAGGGGATATCGCGAAGCGCTGGCTGGGGATGTCGGACCAGCAGATATGGGACATCATCCCCGGCCCGGCGATCCCTCGGACCTGCCTGATGACTCTCGGCGTTGAGCCCGACGACGGCGTGGGCAAGGGCTGTCCGGTCTGCGGGGAGGCCATCTACGAGGGCCGCAGCGGCTTCTACCCGTGGATCTTCGACGCCGAGGAGCATCCCTGGAAGGTGGGTTGCCCCAACTGCGGCACCTGGTTCCCCTCCAACGAGTGGCAGGAGGGCGACATGCACTCGGGGCGCTTTCCCGACGACGGCTGGGGCTGCGAGCCCGCCGAGCCCGTGCTGAGCCCCTCCGGGACGCCCTATCGTTGGCCCTTCATCGCCTACTACCACCAGTGGGAGGCCTACATGCGGACTCTCACGCCGGGGATATCGCAGGCGGCTGACGCCTACATCACGACCGGCGACGAGGCCCACGCTCATAGCTGCGCCGTGGCGCTGTGCCGCTTCGCGCAGGCGCACCTAGACATGAGCCTGAACCTGATGCACCGCAAGCGCGCGGTCCGCGACGGCGTCTACCTCGGGCCCGTCGGGGCCCCGAAGGACAGCCTCATCGGCCGGCTTGGCGGCAGCTTCTCGTATATCCAGCCCAACTGGGACACCCCGCGCATGGAGGACGCGGCACGCGCCTACGATCTCATCTACCCCGCCATCGCGGAGGACGAGCAGCTCGTGGCCTTCCTGCAGTCGCAGTATCACCCGGAAGTTGAGTCACCGGAGGACGTACACCGCTTCCTGCAGGCCGGCATCATCCGCACCTGCGCGCAGTACGGCATCGACAACGCGGTGTCGCGCAACTGGCCGATTCAGGAGCGGATGGTGGCGACGATGGCGCTGGCGCAGGGCACGCCGCGGGCGATGGACCTGGTCGATCATCTGCTCAACGGCAGGCCGGCGCTGCGCTACTCGCTGAGCAATCAGTACCTCAAGGATGGCGCGGGACACGAGACCGGGGGCTACAATCGCATCCAGGTCCGCTACATGGCCGGGATGGCGGAGCTGTTCGACGGGCTCAAACAGCTCCTGCCGGACCTCTACCGGCCGCCGAAGTTCGTCTCGCCGGCCGATGACCCCAAGTTCCGCCAGATGTATGACTTCCCGCTGGACGCGTCGTTGATCGCTCGTACCACCGACCAGACCGGCGACGCGGGCCATCCGACCACCGATCCGCTGCCCCTCCGCCAGGGGATCCCGCTGGACGGCAACGACTTCGCTGGCATCTACGCCCACACCCGCGACCCACGCTTCGCGCGTGCGGCCTGGGGGCCGGAGGGCGAGGTGCCGGATTCGGTTACCGACCCGGGGGTCGCCGGGGAGATCGAGCGCATCGGGCGCGAGCAGGGCTGGCGGCTCGATCTGCCGTCGGGGATCCTCGACGGGTATGGCCACGCCATTCTGCGCTCGGGCGAGGGCGATAGCGCTCGCGCCCTGTGGCTGCGCTACGGCATCGCCATCCAGCACCGCCACTGGGATATGCTCACCATGGGCCTGGAGGCGCTCAAGCGCAAGATGCTGCCGGAGCTGGGCTACCCGGTGGGCTGGACCTACGCCGGGGTGTGGGAGAAGAGCTGGGGGGTGCACTACGGGACCCACATCACCGGGGTGAGCACCTCCAGCTTCCCCATCGGGGGCGTGAGCACCTTCGCGGCCAGCCGGCCGGCGCAGTACGCCCGGGCCGCCAGCGAGGTGGCGTCGGGGGATGAGCCGCGGCCGCGGCGCGAGCGCGTCATCGTGCTGGTGGACATCGACGAGAGCGACTGCTACGCGGTCACCCTCGAGCGCGTGCTCGGCGGGGAGGAGCACACCTGGTCCTTCCATGGGCCCTCCGGCCCGGCCTCAGTGAAGGGCGTGGAGCTGAGGCCGCAGGGAGATGGGACGGTCGCCGGGCCGGACGTGCCCTACCGGGACATGCAGCACAGCCCCTCCGGCGACGGCGAGCTGCGCTGCCTCAACTTCATGCCTGACCCGAAGGTGGGCGAGCTCTCCGGCCCGTGGCAGATCGACTACACGCTCGCCGGCCAGGATGACGTGCACCTCACGGTGACCACGCTCACGCCGCGCGAGGGGCGGCTGTTCACGTCGGTATGCAGTGCGCCGGGCGGCAAGTCACCCTACGAGGCCACCTGGTGCATCATCCAGCGATCCGGGGAGGCGCCGCTGGCGAGCCAGTACCTGACCGTGCTGGAGCCCTTCGAGGGGCGGCGCCGCGTGCGCAACATTGAGCCGGTGCGCCTCAGCGGCGACCTGATGGCCGACGCCGTTCCGCCGCTGGGACTGCGGGTGGCGACCGATGAGTTCACGGACACCATCATCATCCAGCCTCGCTCCGGCTTCGCCTGCGCGACCGCCGATGGTTCCCTGACCACCGACGCCGAGTTTGCGCTGTGGCGGGAGCGCGATGGGCAGCTCGATACCGCGGTGCTGGTCCGCGGTACGGCGCTGGTATCGGTCGATGAGGGCCTGACGGTGGCCGTCCCGGAGTACACCGGGGTCATCGAGAGCTGCGACTGGCCGGGCCGGACGGTGCGGGTCCGCTGGTCGGAGAGCCTGCAGGGGCTCGCCGACCAGGCGGTGTGGACCGGCGCCGCAGCCGGGGACGAGCACCGGCGCATGGAGCTTCAGTTCACCGGCGCGAGCGCCGCCGATGCCTCGGCGTTGGTCGGGCGGAATGTGAGCATCACCAACCCGGCCGGCAACCGCGCCTCGCACAGGATCGTGGCTGCCGCGCCCATCGATGGTGGCGTGGAGCTGACGCTTGACTATGACGCGCGCGTCGGTGAGGGCCCGGTGGAGGAGGTCGGCGACGGGCAGATCAGCAGCGGCGTGAGCTTCCACCTCGACCACTTCGGGTACTACGACGGCAAGACGGTGGCGAACGAGGACGGCTCCGCGGCCTACCGCTTCACCCACCTCGACGGCCACCGCACGTGTGTCCTGGACGCGGAGCACCATGGCCAGGTTGCCGCAGAGGCTCTGCGCAAGCAGTTCACCGACCGCGACGGTGACGGCCTCACACGCATGGTGCTTTATGACTACGGCCCCGGCGACACGGTGACCATCCCCTGCTGGGCGGTGCTCAGCCGGCAGCGATAGGCAAGCGTCCTGGAGGCAGTGCCCGCTGCAGGCCGGGCGCCTTAGCGTCAGTCGGCGGGGTCCAGCCTGACGATGCGGCCATCGTCCCGGGCAGCGATGATGCCGTCGGCGACACGCCCGCCGAGCAGGGCGACATCGGTGAACGCCCCGTCGAGGATGCGCGCGCCCTGCCCATCGCGCTCCAACACGAGCCCATAGGGGGTGGCGAGCACCAGCTCGCCATCGGCACCCGCGGACATGGCGGTCACTGTCGCCGATACTGGGCGCGCATCTCGCTCCGGGGCCTGTTCGAGATCGCCATGCCAGCGGAATGTCCATAGCACTCCGTCGCGGGTGACCGCGGCCACCTCGATCAGGCCATCCGGGCTCTGCCGGCAGGTTGCGGCGGTCATGTCCACCAGCGGCGCCCACGTGAACGCCCAGCGATGCTCGCGACCGTCATAGCCGCCGACGTAGTTCTGCCGGACCACGAGCACGTGGCGCGGCGGGTCCTCGCCCCTCACCGGCTCGAAGACGAAGGTCCGGGGCCCGTCGATGTGCGCGCTCCACGCTGGCTCCCGGAGGGCCTCGGCCCGGTAGACCTGCGGGTAGAACATCTCCCCCTCCGGCTCCGACACGTAGGGCTCCGAGGTGCCGCTGATCCGCCACACCGTGCCCCTTGCCAGACAGACCTGCTCATCGCGTCCGTCGCCGTCGAAGTCCAGGCCTTCGGGCAGCAGCTCCGGCGTCACGTACCCGCCCGCCATCAGAACGCCCTCGAACTCGCCACGCTCGTCCAGGAAGCTGAATGCGCAGTAGCGGCTGACCACGATCCTGGCCGCGCGGTCAGGTCCTCGACGCCACAGGCCCAGGGAGTAGGGCATGGTGAAGCCGCCCGCCGGATGCCTGGTGTTGGGCCGGCCCGCCGTCGCGTTGAAGCGCTGGTGCATCTGGTAGAGGTCCATGGTGCGCAGGGGCGTCCCGTCGGCGTCGAACACATGGATACGGGCATCGACGGTCGCCATCAGAAGCTGGCGGCGGCCGGTTCCGAGCCAGTCCAGCAGTCGCACGGCCTGCACATCCTGCTGGGGCTCAAGCTGCAGGCGCTCGTGGCCTGACGGGTCCAGCAGAGCCAGAGCGTCATCCTCGACATCACGGCTGCGTATGAACTTCGGCCAGGAGGGCGGCCTGACGAGGATCACGCGCTCGCCCTCGCCGGTGAGGTCGGCAACGTCCAGGTGGAGGGGCCGTCGGGCCTCGCGGCGACCGCGCTCGTAGAAGGCCAGGAGATCGACCTCCGGGGCGCGAACCCAGCGCGCGGGGAGGCCGTCGAGCTCCAGCGCCTGGTAGTCGTCAGGCACCGGGTGGGCCTCGCCGTAGTTGTCTGTGTGCACGCCGGGCCGGGAGACCACCGGCACATCGATCTCCCGCCAGCCCGGGCCGTCAGGCGGCGGCGTGGCGCCATCCTCATCGGGCACCGCCACTCTGACGCCCTCCGGCATCTTCGCGGGATACCACTTCCCGGAGCGACGCGTGACGCGAATCTCACCGAGCTCGACGACCCGTCCGAGGTCAACGATATCCGGCGAGACCCGCGCCGCCGGCTTCACCCTCGCCGGCCGGAGCAGGCCCTCGTACTGCCAGGCGGTCCGCCAGCGGGCCGTGCGATCCGGGAGCTTCGCCCCATCGGCCTGCCCGGCAGCCGCCCGCGCCGGCTCCTCCTCGTGGGGCACGCGCTCGGTCTCAACG
>JBNGDZ010000278.1:0-6698 GCA_049975765.1 Armatimonadota bacterium | reverse complement strand
CCTCGGGGCTCCACGACCAGCCCGGCTCGCCGACGCGCTGGTAGACGTACTGCCCCCAGCGCCTGGAGCTGTGCATGAACCGAGCGATCTCGGGCCGGACCGGGACCTCGACGCTGAGGCGGTCAACCGTGACGTCGCCCGACGCGGTGAGGGTGACCTGCATCAGCCCGTCGTACTCCAGCCATCCCTCGATGGAGAGGGCGATGGGGCCCGCCTCCCCAGCCCCGGAGAGCTCCACGCGGTCACCGCGCGCCTCGCCCACCGTGACCGGCAGCTCGGACAGCACATGAGTCTCACCGGCGGCCTCCACGATGACGCGTACCGGCGCCGCCAGCAGCTCCTGCCCCTGGCTGGTGATCTGCGCGGGGAGGGGCGCGGCGAGCGAGTACTCGCGCCCCCAGCACGAGACAGTAGCCCCATCCACCGTTAGCGGCTCGAAGGGGTGCGGGACGTCCGTGGAGACGCCCACGGGGTCCTGCAGCCAGGGCTCATTCGGGTCGCTGAGGTCGGTGTAGGCAAGCACCGGGGCGGCGGCCATCAGGACGACCGAAACTGCGATGGCGATGCGCATGGTGTCAGCTCCTCCCGACTGTGTCAGACCACAGGCCGACTGACGCCATCGCCTCCGTCAGATCAGCGGGACGGGCATGTCACGCTGGCCCGTGTCCGCGGCCCTCTGCGCGGCCAGTACGGCCATCTCGGAGCGGAGGACCTCCCCCGTGGGCAGCAGACGATCCGTGCCGCGCTCGAGATGCGAGGCCAGATCCTCGAAGGGCGAGGCGGAGGGCAGCTCGGCCTGCGGCTCGATCTCCCGGTCATCCCCGCTCACGGGGCTGAGCAGGATTCGATCGTGGTCCACGGCCAGGTAGCCGTCGGATCCGGTGAAGAAGAACTGCCAGCCACGGCCGGGCATGTAGGAGACGTCCGCGAGCACGTGTGCGCCGCCCTGCATGGCGAGCATGCACTGTGCGCCGACCTGGAAGAAGGGCACCTCGGGCAGGGATGCGTTCCAGGTATCGGCGGCGATGACGGTCTCGAACTCCAGGCCGGTGCAGTAGCGGAGCATGTCGGCGCCGTGGATGAAGATGTCGTTGATGGTGCCGCCGTGCTTGCCCTCCTCGAAGTACCACCCGGGGCGGGTGTCCGGGTAGCCAAGGGGGTGCTGGCCGAAGACGCTGGCGGCCAGGAACTGCCCCAGCTCGCCGTCCTGGATGATCCGCCGCATGGTCTGATAGACGGGGCTGAAGCGCATGGAGAGCTGCATGGAGACCTGCAGGTCGCTCTCCTGAGCGAGTCGCTTGATCTGCCGCAGCTCCTCGATCTCGGTGCACAGGGGCTTGTCCGAGATGACGTGGGCGCCGCTGCGGAGGCCCTTTATCACCACTGAGCCGCGCCTGGCGTAGTACTCCGCGGTGGCGAGCAGATCGACCTCGACGTCGTCGAGCATCTCATCAACCGTGGCGTGGGTGCGCTCCAGTCCGGCGCGCTGGAGGTACTGCAGGTCGTCGTCGGACTCCTCGACGACGCCCACGATCTCGCAGTAGTCGAGCTGGCGGGCGGCGTTGACGAACGAGAGCACGTGACCGTGCCGGAAGCCTGCAAAGGCGACGCGCAGAGGCATGTGGCCATCTCCCTTCGGCGAGCTGGGCTTCTGCTGGTGCCGCGCTTCGCCTGAGAGGCGCCCGTCACCTGCCTCAAGTGCTGCGCCCGACGAGGGGGCGGGCAACGAGGCACCCGCGGCCCACCGATGGCTGTATCGGTCACTCACCCGTCAGGGCCTGTTCGAAGACCGTGTAATCGCTCTCGCGCATCCCGACGCGCTCGTAGGCCGTGCGGGCGGCCTCATTGTGGCGGTGCACGTAGAGTCGCAGAGCCCCGACGGAGCCGCGTCGCGCCCGGGAGAGGATGTGTCGGTAGATAGCGCCGAAGACGCCTCGCCGGCGCCACCGGGGGCGCACGTAGACGCTCTGCAGCCACCAGTAGTCGCAGCAGTTCCAATCGCTCCACTCGGTGGTCACGAGCGCCTGACCGACCAGGCCCTCATCCGCCTCCGCCACGTAGTAGACGCCCTTGGAGCGATCCCCCAGCGCGGCGGTGACGCCGGCCTCCACGGTCTCGAGGTCGAGGTCAATGCCCTCGCTCTCCCGCGCCATCGCGACCACGAAGTCGGCGATGATGCGGAAGTCCCGCGGCTCGGCCTCGCGGACGGTCACTTCAGTCTCTGACACGGGCGAGCACCTCCGATCCGCATGACTGTTCGCGACCGGCGGGCGCGCCCCTGCCCGTACGCGCAAGCGCCCCCGCGAACAGGGCGGGGGCGCGGTGGCGCTGTGTGGGGCTGGCTCAGTGCTCGAGTACCTCGGGATTGACCGGCGTGGGCGGCTGCTCTCCGGCGAAGAACGCCAGGAGGTTATCCACCGCCAGGTCGGCCATGGCGGTTCGTGTCTCGATGGTGGCGCTGCCGAGGTGGGGCAGAAGGACCACGTTATCAAGCTCCGCAAGGCCGGGCTTCATCTCCGGCTCATCCTCGTAGACGTCGAGCCCGGCGCCGGCGATGGTCCCGTCGCGCAGGGCCTCGACCAGCGCTACCTCGTCCACGACCGGCCCCCGTGAGGCGTTGATCAGGTAGCCGTCCTCCCCGATCAGCTCCAGCTCGCGCTCGCCGATCATGTGATGCGTCTTTTCGGTCAAAGGCACATGCAGCGTCACGATGTCGGAGCGGCGGAGCACCTCATCGGTGGGCACCTCCTCGGCGTCGAGCAGGTGCTCGGCGACCTCGGAGAGGTCAAAGAACATGTCCTGGTAGAGGATGTCCATGTCGAAGCCGATGGCGCGGCGTGCGACGGCCTGGCCGATGTTGCCCATGCCGATGATGCCGAGGGTCTTGCCGTAGACATCGGAGCCGAGCAGCAGCATGGGCGCCCAGCCTTCGTACTTGCCCGCGCGCATGAAGCGGTCGCCCTCCACGACCCGGCGAGTGACCGCCATGATCAGTGCCCAGGTGAGATCGGCGGTGGTCTCGGAAAGGACACCGGGGGTGTTGGTGACGAGGATGCCGCGTTCGGTGGCGGCCTCGACGTCGATGTTGTCGTAGCCGACAGCGTAGTTGGCGATGATCCTCAGGTTTGGGGCAGCGTCCATGACCTCCGCGTCGATCTCGTCGGTGAGGAGGCAGAGCAGGCCGTCGACGTCCGCAATGGCGTCCAGCAGCTCGTCGCGCTCGAGAACGCGGTCGTGCGGGCTGACAGACCATTCGACCTCGCCCTCCAGCCTGTCCAGCGCAGATTGTGGGAGTTGTCTGGTCACATAGACCCTCTTCACGCCCGTCACACCTTCTCTCTCGTGTTTGCGCGTACCGGGCGGGCCCTGTAAGCTCCCCGCCATATGCTGCTGGAAGTCTCAGCGAGGGAGCATGGCGCCGTGTGCCCGGTAGTACTGCCACGATCCTGTCAGTAAAGGTGTTTGACGCCCGAGGCGGGACTCCTGCCGCGACGCCGGCGACCGCTATCGCCGGATAACAGCGGAGTAGTAGCCCACGACCTCTTCGGCGGGCATGACATCGCCGGAGGTGGAGTAGGCCAGGGACTGGACCTCCGTCGCACCCATGGCGGTGGCGGCGATGATCGTGGCGGCCACCGGCCCCGCGCCGCACATGGTGATGCCGCGGGACTCGCGCTCGGCGATGAGCCCCTCGGCGTCCAGAGCCTCGATGCGCTGGATGAGGATGTTATCCTTCCGCTTGGCGCTGCTGGCCTGCTCGTAGTGAGTCATGTCAGTGCTGGCGACGATGACCGCGTCGAGCCCATCCAGGGCCTTGGCCAGGGCTCGACCGACGGCCCGAGCGGAGTCCAGGTCCTGGCTGCTCATCATCACGGGGACGAACACCAGATGTTCCTCGTAGAGATACTGCAGGAAGGGAAGCTGGACCTCGATGCTGTGCTCCATGGCCATGTCCTGGGGATCGAAGGAGAAGTCCGGCAGTCGCCCGGCGATCTCCGCGGCCACCTCCTCGGCGATCGGCACGGTGCCCAGGGGCGTCTCCCAGGCGCCGCCGGTCTGCACGGCCGAGGAGATGCCGCCGCGGCCGTGATTGAGGCCGACGATGACGAACACGTCCGGCCTGCCGTCGGCGGCGAGCGCGTCATAGCCGTGGGCGGCGGTGGGTCCCGAGAACACGTATCCGGCATGGGGGCTGATCACCCCCACGATGCGCCGGGGGCCATCATCGCTCACCTCCGGCAGCGATCCCGGCCCCAGCCGGTGGGTGAAGCACTCCTCGATCTGCCGCGTCAACTCCGTGGACGTGCCTGCGTAGAACTGCCCCGCGACGGCGGGCCTGCGAACGTCTTCAGGCATGGCGGCACCTCCTGGCTACGTGTGCTCGAGCATGTGCTGCACGGCCTCAACGGCCTCGTCGATCTCGA
Source organism: Armatimonadota bacterium (assembly GCA_049975765.1). GTDB lineage: Bacteria > Armatimonadota > Zipacnadia > Zipacnadales > UBA5352 > JAYENL01. The sequence goes on along the minus strand of JBNGDZ010000278.1, from coordinate 2,274 downwards.
CGAGCTCCTCGTGGCCGTCCGCCCGCCGCCGCAGCTCGACCTTCCCCTCCTGGCGGGTGACGCGCCCGATGACGGCCCGGACCGGATAGCCGATGAGGTCGGCCTCCGCGAACTTGATGCCCGGGCTGGCGTCGCGCTCGTCGTAGAGCACCTCGAGGCCGGCGGCGGTCAGGTCACTGTAGAGATTATCCGCGATGGCCCGAAGGTCCTCGTCGTCGGGCGAGAGCAGCAGGATGGCGGCCTCGAAGGGAGCGCACTGTCGTGGCCACATGATTCCGTCATCGTCGTGGAACTGCTCGACCACGCCCGCCACGATGCGGGAGACGCCCACGCCGTAGCATCCCATGACGGCCACCTGCTCGTTACCGTCGGCGTCCTGGAAGGTGGCGTCGAGGGCCTCAGAGTACTTTGTGCCGAGCTTGAAGACGTGCGCCAGCTCGATGCAGCGGTGGGCCTGCAGCGTGCCGCTCTCGCAGTGGGCGCAGCGGTCGCCGTGGCAGGCTTCACGGAGGTCGGTGTACTCATCGACCTCGAAGTCCACGCCCACGTTCACGCCAACGAAGTGTGCGTCATCCTGGTTGGCGCCGGTGACGAAGTCGCGCATGGCGGCGACCTCGTGGTCGGCGATGATGCGTACCTCCTCGGGCAGCCCAACCGGTCCCGCGAAGCCGACCCGGGCCCCGCTGAGCTGCATGACCTCGGTGTCATCGGCCATGCGCAGCTCGTCGCCCTCCACCGCGCGGGCAAGCTTGAACTCGTTGAGCGAGCGGTCGCCGCGAATCAGCGCCGCCACGAAGCCGTCCCGGGTGCGATACAGCAGCGTCTTCACCAGCCGGTCGGCCGTGACGTCAAGCATCCGGGTGACCTGCTCGACGGTGCTGGCGTTCGGGGTCTCGACACGCTCCCGCCGGCCGTCCTCGGGCGGCGCCATGGCCTCGGGGGGCCGCGCGGTAGCGCACTCGGCGTTGGAGGCGTAGTCGCACGAGTCGCACATGAAGATGGTGTCCTCGCCCGAGTCCGAGAGCAGCATGAACTCGCGGGTGTCCGTGCCCCCGATGGAGCCGGCCTCGGCCTGCACCACCACCACCGGGAGCCTTAGGCGCTCGAAGATGCGCACGTAGGCCTCGTACATGGCGTCGTAGGCCTCGTCGAGGTCCTCCCACGAGCGCCCGAAGCTGTAGGCGTCCTTCATGATGAACTCCTTGCAGCGGATCAGTCCGCCGCGGGGCCGAAGCTCATCGCGGAACTTCACCTGGATCTGATACAGAGTGACCGGCAGGTCACGGTAGGAGTCCAGGTCCATGGCCACCAGGTCGGTGATGACCTCCTCGTGCGTCGGACCCAGGCAGAACCACCGCTCGCCGCGGTCCTGGGTGCGCAGGGGCTGGGGCTGGAAGGTGTCCCAGCGGTCTGACCGCTCCCACAGCTCCCTGGGATGCAGCACGGACAGCAGCACCTCGTGGGCGCCGGCGCGGTCCATCTCCTCGCGGACGATCTGCTCCACCTTCGAAAGCACCCGCTGCCCGAGCGGGAGGTAGCTGACGATGCCGGCCGACAGCGGCCGGATGAAGCCGCCCCTCAGCAGCAGGCGATGGCTGGGAATCTCGGCCTCGCTTGGGGCCTCTCTGAGAGTGGGGAAGTAGTACTGTGATGCGCGCACGACGATCCTCCTCACATCTGTGCGTCGGAGTGCATCGCTGCGGCGATGCGCCGGGCCTCGCGCATGAGCTCCTCGACGGCCCGCTCGATGGGGACGGTGCGGAGCTGCTGGCCACGGGCGAAGATGACGGCTCTGCCGCGGCCGGCGGCCAGCCCCACGTCGGCCTGCCGGGCCTCCCCCGGCCCGTTGACCTCGCAGCCCATGACGGCCACCTTCAGCGGCGCGTCGAGCTCCGAGAGCGCCGCCGCGGCCTTGCGGGCCAGCGGCGCCAGGTCCACGCTGCAGCGGCCGCAGGTGGGGCAGGAGATCAGCCACGGACCCTCCCGCAACCCCAGCGATCGCAGCAGCAGGATGCCCACCTGCACCTCGTCCTCCGGCGGGTCGGTCATGGACACGCGGATGGTGTCGCCGATGCCCTCCGCCAGCAGGATTCCCAGGCCGGCCGCGGACTTGACTGCCGCCGCACAGCCGAAGCCGGCCTCCGTGATCCCCAGGTGCAGCGGCAGATCACTGTGGCCGGCGAACCGGCGGTTCGCCGCCACGGTCATGGGCACCTCCGCGGCCTTGATGGAGACCACCAGGTCCTCGAATCCCAGCCGGCGCATGCGCTGCAC
>JBNGDZ010000277.1:0-6698 GCA_049975765.1 Armatimonadota bacterium | reverse complement strand
GACCACTGTCCGGCCCGCCGTTGAGGCCGTCTGTCGTTCCGTTTGGAGGGGCGCGACTACGGGAGGGTGCAATGCACCTGTCGCGCCCTGCCGTTGCACGTCGCGTAGGTCGGGCTTCCAGCCCGACAACAGAGGGCGTCGCACGAGCAGACGGCCAGCCGTGACCCTTGTGGCGGCGGCGCCCTCGCGGGGGAGGATTCGCGCCCGCACGCGGCGCATTGTGCCTCGCCATGGACCGTCGCGAGGACGCTGAGTCGCCGGGCCGGTCTGCAGCGAATGAGCCCCGATCGGTGATGGGGCTCGTGCGCGACCCCATCGTCATCGTGGTCCTCGTGTCCACCGCTATGCTCCTGCTGGTCTACTATCACCGCGGCGAGTTCGACTGGCTGTCGTTCAAGGCGCAGCGGGCGCGCCTGGGGTGGTTCGGGCTCAACTTCGTGTGCCTCTTCGTGGTGCCCGCGCTGCTGACGAAGCTGGTGCTCAAGCGGCCGCTGGCCGACGTAGGCCTTACGCCGGGGGACTGGCGGCTGTCGCTGCGCTACGCGGGCCTCTACGGTGGGATCACCATCCCCGTCATCCTGGTCGCCTCGCGCTGGCCGTCCTTCCAGGCCTACTACGGGCGCTACCTGTGGGGCCGCGAGGACATCCCGTGGCTGATCATCTTTCATGTCGGCTGGCTGGTCTACTTCTTCGCGTGGGAGTTCTTCTTCCGGGGCTTTCTGCTGCTCACGCTGGGGGAGCGCTTCGGGGCCGCGGCCATCGCGCTGCAGACCATGCCCTTCGTGATGATGCACTTCCCCAAGCCCGAGATGGAGAGCGTGGCGGCCATCATCGCCGGGGTGGCCCTGGGCTGGTGGGCGTGGCGCACCCGGTCCTTCATCGGCCCATGGCTGCTGCACTGGGCCTGTTCGGCGGCGATGATCCTGTCCGTGCTGTTCTGGCCGCCCATCTGAGAGATGAGAACGGAGGGAGCTGACGATCGTGGTTATTGACGCGCACGCGCATCTGACCTGGCGGGAGAACGACGGCTGGGAGGAGCGCGACCGCAGCCTCATCGAGGCCGCAAACGCCCTGGGCATCGACCAGCTCTGCTGCTCGATCCTCACCCCCCGCCGGCCGTCCGAACCGGAGGGCTTCCGCCAGTGCAACGAGTGGGTGAGAGACTCCATGGAGCGGTACCCGGGCCGCATCCTGGGCTACTGCTACGTCAATCCCGGCTACGGGCAGGCCGCTCTGGACGAGATCCGGCGCTGCGTCGAGGACTTCGGCTTCATGGGCGTCAAGCTCTATAACGCCTATCGCTGCAACGAGCCCGTCCTCTGGCCGCTCGCCGAGCTGTGCATCGAGCTGGGCGTGCCGATCCTCCAGCACGCGGGGCACATGCACTACTACAACCAGCAGCAGCCGCGCATCTCCGACGGTGGGATGGTCGCGGAGCTGGCGAACCGCTATCCCGAGCTGATGATCATCTGCGGCCACCTCGGCGGCGGCGGGGACTGGGAGTGGGCCATCAAGGCCCTGCGTGCCGCGCCCACCGCCTACGCGGACACCTCCGGCAGCGTCGTGGACGAGGGCCTCATCGAGATGGCCGTCGAGACCATGGGCGCCGATCGGCTGCTCTTCGCCTGCGACATGTCGATGACCGCCGGCATGGGCAAGCTGCGGGGCGCCCAGATCAGCGATGAGGACCGCCAGAAGATCCTCGGCGGCAACATGCAGCGCATCCTGGCGCAGAGGGGTGAGGCGCAGTGATCATCGACCTGAACGCATACCTGGGCCACTGGCCCTTCCGGCGGCTGCGGCACAATGACGCCGAGGGCCTCCTGGCGCTGATGGATCGCTCCGGCATCGACATGGCGTGCGTCTCCAGCGCCTCCGCGATCTTCTACAAGAACTCCCAGGCCGGCAACGAGGAGCTGGCCGAGGACATCGCGGATCATCGCGACCGCCTCATCCCCTTCGCTGTCATCAACCCTACCTACGCCGACTGGGAGCACGATCTGCAGGTGTGTGTGCAGGACCTGGGCGCCCGCGGCCTGCGCCTCTACCCGAACTACCACGGCTACGGCCTGGGCGACAGCGCCTGCAATGAGCTCGTGGCCGCGGCGGTCGAGCACGAGCTGGTCGTCTCCATCCCCATCCGGCAGATCGACCAGCGGCAGCGCCACTGGCTGCTGGAGATCCCGGACGTGGCGCTGGAGGACGTGGCGGAGCTGATCGACCGCCACCCCAACGCGCGCTTCGCGCTTCTAAACGGCATCGGCTTCGCGCGCTCACGCCTCGGGCAGGCTGACAGCGGGCTCCCTGACAGCTACGTCCTGGGTATCTCGCGCCTCAGCGCGCTGATGGCCAGTGAGATCCGCCAGCTTCTGGACAACGTCGGCCCGGAGCGGGTGGCCCTCGGCTCGGGCATGCCCTTCAAGTACCCCGAGCCGGCGCTGCTGAAGGTGGAGGTGCTGGAGGCGACCGAGGAGGAGAAGGAGGCGATCCTCGCAGCTAACGCCGCGCGCCTGCTGGAGATCGACGCGGGCTGAGCGCCCGCCTCGGACGGCCCGCTCGCGCTCACATCCTCTGGAGGATCACCACGAACTGGTGGTGGATGTTGGAGACAAAGGCGTAAGGGATGCCCAGAGGGTAAAGGTTCTTCGAGTCCTGGACCAGCACCGTGAGCCCCTTGAGTTGCATGTCCGGGTTACTGTCCTCAATCAGCCGCGCCACGTCGGCGTGGTAGAGGTGAAACTGCGGCCCGTGGCGGAAGTCCGAGACGATCACGCACATGTACCGCCGCTCTCGGAGCAGCCGAGCGCACTGCTGGAAGACTCCTCCCAGCTCCTCGAGGAACTCCTCGTAGCTCTCGATGTTCCCCAGGTCCTCGGCGTCCTCGCTGTAGTGGGTGGGCAGGCCGCGACCGGTGCGCTCGGCGGCGGTCTTCTCCCCGTTCTTGCGCAGAATCCGCCAGTAGGGGGGACTGGTGACCACGAAGTCGAAGCTCTCGTCAGGAAGCTCCGCCAGCACCTCGCGGGCGTCGCCGAAGAGGATCACCTGATGCCCCTCATCGCAGGCGGACAGGGCCTCGTGTGGCTCAACCGCGCGTCCGGTGACGCCCTCACCGGCGAGCCGCTTGGCGGCCACCTCCGCCCACCTGTAGATCAGCTCCACGCCCACGCCCACCCGGCCCTCCGCCGCGCACGCCAGCAGCGTGGAGCCGGTCCCCAGGAAGGGGTCCAGCACGCGCTCGCCGCTCTTGGTGAAGAGGCGGATCAGCCGGGCGACGTCACGCTCTGAAAAGGTCGCCGGATGAGTGGCCTTCAGCTCGTCGCGGGGCGGGGCAATGGACTCCAGCACGCTGGACGTGAGCTGGCCGAGCATCTCGCAGGCCCGCTCCTCGCCCACCTCCTGCTCCAGCCAGAGGCCGAAGCGCTCCACCAGCTCCGGCTCCAACCACGGGGCCAGCTCCTTCTGGCACTCCGACCGCCAGAAGCTCTTGGTCTCGATGAGCCACTGGCGGTTGCTCAGCTCGTTGAGGATGTTGCGGGGATCCACGCTGTCGCTCACTGGCGGCCTGCCTCTCTTGCCTGCTGTCGGATCACGCACGCCGCGTTTTCGCCCCGTGAGGGCGTGGGACCTCGGGCGGCGCCTGGCACTGGGAACTCAGCGCAATTCGCGCCGGGACTATTCGGCCCGCAGGCGGGCGCCCTCGACGCTGCTGTACTTGACATAGCACATAAGTTCTATTCCCGGGCGGACGTGCCACTGTATGGCCGTGGCTGAGTGCGAGATGGTGGAGGGCGGCGATGGCCAAGCCCAGATCGCGACCACAGCTTCGCGTGCAGAAGCAGTTTTCGGCGCTTCTGCGCTGGATTCTGAGACGCTCCCATCAATCCGGCGCCATCGCTCTCGGCCAATCATAGGCCCGCCGAGAGCGCCCGCCAGAACAGCAGCGTTAGATACGCCAGCGTCCTGGAAGTTGGTGCCGCGGGCCGGTAGGAACGTTACTCCTCGTTGCCTTCGTAGTCGATCAGCAGGTCGATCCATGAGAGCGTCAGGGGGGCCTCCGCCGGCGTCTGGTCGGCTGAGTACACGAGGCGGATGACGTTGCCCTCCAGTCGCCACCACTCGGGCGGGACCTGCAGCCGGTGCTCGCCGCGCTTCCACCACTCCCGGTCGTACACGAACTCCTCTCGCCGGTCGCTGCCCAGGTCCACCAGCTCGGCCTCAGCCCGCTCGCGCTCGGCCGGGTCATCGCCGGAGGCCCTCAGCGGGCCGCTGCCGTTGACGTAGACCTCCAGAGTCTCGCCCGGCTGCAGAGCCCGGCAGTAGAAGAGCAGCTCGGCGGACGCGGGGTGCCCGGCCTGCCGGGCGGCGGCCAGATCGTCGCCGATGCGCAGCAGCACGGAGCGGGTGGCCGCGGCGTGGCCGTCCTCGGGCGCGGGGAACTCCACGGGAATGTGCGGTCCCACATCAACCATGTAGTGCTTGTCGGCATATAGCACCTTCTGCGGGTCGGCGAGGTCGTTGAACCACGGCCGCCTTCGCCACGCGTCGGCGGCCATCGCGATCTGGATGCCGTCGGCCCCGGCCCGATGCAGCATCAGCGCCTGCGCGTAGTACATCTCCTTCGTCTTGGGCTTGTCGTAACGCCGCAGCCCGGCGTCCTCGTCACTGGGGTTGAGGTCGGTGGTCACGAAGCCCAGGCTGTGCCAGAGGCACCCGTAGACCTGGCAGCCAGTCTCCTGGCCGAGCTTTACGAAGTCCTCGATGCGGATGTCGAAGAAGTCGCGCGGCCTCAGGTGGCTGACCACCACGTAGTCCACCAGGCCCTCCCGCATCCACGCCTCCGGGTCCAGGCCGATGTTCTCGGACCCGCGGAACGGAACGCGCACCATGATCTCCACCTCGCGCCCCTGCGCCTCGCCCACCTCGTCGGCCATGGCGCGTATCTCGCGCATGAAGCCGGTCATGATCTCCGCGTCGGGCTCCTCGAAGTAGGGAGGATAGACCACGAAGTCCAGCGCGAGTCCGTCCGCGCCCGCCTCCACCGCCTCTCGCAGAATCGCCAGCTTGAAGTCGCGCACCTCCCGGTGCTTGAAGTCAAGGTGCACCCGGCCGGGGATCCGGTACTCCGGATGCTCCTTGTTCAGGCTCCCCACGAAGGCCACCCACATCCAGTGTCCGGGATCGGCGGGCCCGTACTCGTGCTGCATCTCCAGCCTCGCGAAGACCTTCAGGCCCAACTCGTGCCCCCGCTCCACCGCGATCTGCAGGGGGCCATGGCCGGCCTCGATGAGGCCCGTCACGTTCTCGTAGACCCAGCGATCGCCGGTGCGCATCATCTCCCACTGCTCTTCGGTCAGCGCCTCACCGAAGATCTCACCCACCTGTGTGTCGAAGCAGAACACGCTGCCCGGCCCCAGGCCCCACACGAGTATCTCGACATCGCTGCCCTCGAAGGGGTCGATGAGCCGCTCCTCGACGATCTCGCGCGTCATCGGCGGCTCCCGGAACCACTGGCTGAAGCCGTCGTTGCGGTAGGCGAGCGGGATGCGCCGCAGCTCCCGCTCTCGCCAGGGCGGGGCAAGTCCGTCCTCGGCCAGGCCGAAGATCCTCTCGGCGAGCGCGATGTAGCGCGCGTTGATATGGTAAAGCCCGGCCTGCTCCGCCTCGTCGTGTGTGAGTTGGCGGTAGTCGTAGCGGTCGGCATCGGCCAGGCTGTAGTTCTGGAAGCCGTTGACCTCCAGCGGATGGAAGTAGCGCTGCTGGCACTTGGTGACCCGCTCCTCCCAGCTCCACAGGTCGCTGACGTCGGCCTTCACCTCATCGCTCTGGCGGCGCAGCAGCCCAGGGTCCTGCCAGATCTCCCAGACGGAGGCGAAGCTGCCGTCGGGCTTGAGGCAGTAGACGCCGCATCGGGGGTCCACGTAGGCCCAGTCGCCCTCGATGAGCACCTCGGCGGTGATGTGCCCGCCGATGTCGTGCATGACGATCCGGCCGGGGATGTCGGCGATCTCGCACAGGGCCACATACAGCCGCCCCAGGCACTCGCACAGCCCCTCGCCCTTGGCGATGAGCTGCTCCTCCGTGCCGCCGAAGACATAGTTCTCCCAGGCTAGATCGCTGCGCTGGTAGAGGTCCCGGCAGAAGCGCATCAGGGCCAGCGCCCTCTCGCGCTCGGTCTCGCAATCGGCAGTGACCTGAGTCACGACTGCCTCCAGCTCCGGCCGGCTCCCCTTCCGGTAGCGTGTCTCCGTCGGCGTGAAGCGGCTGTAGAGGAAGTCCACGGTCTGCGGGCAGAGGATGACCTGCTCGCGGCGAAGCTGGAACTCGACGTTCTGGCCGTAGTTGACCGCGAGCTGCTCGTAGTTGAGCAGGTATGCCCAGCGCCGGTCCTCGCCGACGATGGCATTCGCGGCCTGGCGCCCGGTGTACGCCACCAACTCGTCTCGACTCGTAGCGACCTCGCCCCTGTACAGGTCCTGCATCCTCTCACCCCACGGTGACTGCGTGTCCTGGCCGGCCTGCTGTGGGACGGCGGGACCGGCGGTACACAGTAACGCGGTCATGACGGCGACCAGCATGTGCGTGTGTCTCGCTTGCATCATCAGCTTACTCCTGTTCGCCGCGTTCCCGCATCGCTGATCTTCATCCGGTCTATCCCCGGCTTGACGTATGCGCCGTCCCGCTCAGTCAGGGGTCTGACC
>JBNGDZ010000276.1:0-6717 GCA_049975765.1 Armatimonadota bacterium | reverse complement strand
CTTCAGGACGTCCAGCGTATGACGGACCTGCTCGCTCGGACCGCGCCCGCGCCCCGAGGAGCGAGACGCTCCCGGGCATCAGTGGCAACTGAGGCCGATACGGGCGCCGTCCATCGAGGGGAGAGCGACACGCCGGCACGCCGTCGCTGGGATGGTGACCATCAGGCTCCCCTGCGTCCTTAGCGAACAGATCCGGATGAATGTTACCCCGCCAGGCCTCTGTCTCCTGCACGGGAGCCTCACGGTCTGCTCACAGCTTCAGCAGGCCCGGCGGAGGCCCGGGCCGCCGACGCAGCGAAGATGCCGCCATGCCCATCTCGGACGCCGCATGGGAGGTTACCATGGAACGCCGGCACATGCTCGCGCAGCAGGCCCTCGTCGCGGTGCTGCTGGGAGCGACGCTTACGTCCGCTCCCGGCGCGGCCGCTCCGCCGGGGGCCGATGGCGGAGCCCTGTCACTGCTGGACTTCTTCGCGCAGCGAAGCCAGCGGCAGTTCACAGACGTCCCGCGCAAGGTAATGGCGTTCTACTACACCTGGTACGGCACGCCCGAGTTCGAGCACGGATGGCGGCACTGGAATGCGGTGGACTTCGCGAACAGGGATATCAAGGCATCCACGCACTACCCGCTCATCGGGCCCTATGACTCCCAGGACCCGGAGGTCATCGACCTGCACATCGACCAGGCCCAGCGCAGCGGCGTTGACTGCTTCATCGCCACGTGGTGGGGCCGAGGCGACTACACCGATGAGGCCTTCGATCTGCTGCTGGATCGCGCCCGGCCGAAGGGCTTCGAGGCCACCGTCTACTGGGAGACCGTGCCGGGGGAGGGCGAGGAGCAGATCCGCCACGCGGTCGCCGACCTGGTCTATCTGCTGCGCCGCTACGGCCGCGACCCGGCGTTCCTGAAGGTGGACGGCCGGCCGGTCATCTTCGTATACGGCCGCGTTATGGGCCAGGTACCGCAGGCGGCGTGGTCGAAGATCATCACTCGCGCGCGAGAGCGGGTGGGGCATGACTTCCTGCTCATCGCCGACGGCTATCGGGAGAGCAACGCGCGGCTGTTCGACGGCGTGCACACCTACAACATCTGCGGCTGGGTCCGCCGCAAGCCGCTGGAGCAGATCCGCAACGAGGCCCGGGAGAGCTTCACCTCCGCCGTGCAGCTTGCCCGCCAGCACGGCAAGATCTCCTGCATCACCGTCATCCCCGGCTACGACGACACCAAGATCCGCGAGCCGGGGCTGGTGGCCGAGCGCAAGGGCGGAGACACCTACGAGGCGCTGTGGCAGGAGGCCATTGAGGCGGGGCCTGACTGGGTGCTGATCACCTCCTGGAATGAGTGGCACGAGGGCTCGGAGATCGAGCCCAGCTTCGAGGACGGTCGCACGTACCTCCGGTTGACCGCGCGCTGGAGCCGGCGCTTCAAGCGCTCGCCGCGACCGGACGTGTCGGCAGTCCAGCCGGCCGGTCTCTCGGACGAGCACCGGCAGCAGTTACAGGCCGCGTGGGGTAGCGCTACCATCGGCCTGCTGCCCGGCTACGCCGGCGTGCTGCCGATGCTCCTGGCGGAGTCCGAGCTTGACATCCGGGAGCTGCGCTGGCAGGACGTGATCGATCCTCAGGTGCTGGCGCCGGAGCACCTGCCGCTGCTCATCTACGCCGGCGGCGAGCACTACGTCAGCACCGTGCACGAGCCGCGGGACGTCGATCGAGCCCTGCGGCGGTATCTTAGTGACGGCGGCGTGCTCCTGGCGGCGCCCGACGGCCCGTTCCCGTTCTACTATGATGAGAACGGCGAGGAGGTGCAGGCAGCACCGGCGCTGGGGCTGCCGGTGGTGGGCAGCGGCAGGGATGCGCTCGCAACAGAGCAGCCGAGCGGCTGGGAGAGACCCCCCGACGTAGAGGATCTGCACTTTGAGATCGATGCGACCCTGCTTCCGGGGCTGCCCGACCGCGTGGACTTCCCTCACGGTGGCGATCTGCGCTGGCGCCCCGCAAGCGACGCACTGCTGGCCGACGGCGATCTCTACGTGCCACTGGCGACGCTGCAGGACGCGTCAGGGCGGAGCTTCGGGGAGGGCATTGCGTGGATCGAGCATCGGGAGAGTGACCCGGTGGGCGGCCGGCTCCTCTACGCGTGGATGCGCATGGATGACGTGCTGGATGCGCAGCGGCTCTACGTCGCTCTGCTGACCTTCCCGGCCGAGCAGATCGCCGACTGAGCGCTCAGAGGAAGAGCTCCCCGCGGCCGGGCGGGGTAGCCTGCCAGTTCGGGTAGCAGCGCTCGATGATCTGCCGGCGTATGGCCGCCAGGTGCTCGGGGCCGCGGGGCGCCGTCACGTACTCGCAGGCGCCCAGCGCGTTGTCCAGCAGCCTCATGCCGATGCCGGGGGGCAGCTCCAGGCGCTCAAAGAGCCACGCGATCTGCCGCGCGTAAGCGTGGGGGAGGTCGCTGTCGTCGAAGGTGGTCTGCGGCTGGCCGTCCCAGGTGAGGCGCCGCAGTGCCGCGGGCACGAAGCCGCGCAGCAGCAGCTCCACGGTGGGGATGAACTCCACGCCCCACCGCATGACCTCCAGCTCTGGACGCTCCTGGTGCGCCGCTCGCAGCGCCGCAATGACCGCACGTGCAGCGGAGCGGGAGTAGAGCTTGTAGCCGCTCTGGAAGTCGGGCGCGGGGCCGTAGCGGGCCGTGAATCGCCCGTCAACGGCCTCGCCGCGCGCTGAGAGGCGGAGGCTCACGGCATCGAGGGTGACGCGGTTCAGGACCGGCTCCAGCTCCCCGCGCGCGAAACCGAGAGAGCGCGTCAGTGACTGGCGGCAGCCCACGACGAAGAGATCCTCCGGACGCGGGTGTCCCTCCTCGGAGAGGTGCCGCCGAACGCGCTCGAAGAGGCGGTAAAGCTGCGGGAGATCGTAGACGTCGTGGTCGCCGTCGGCGTCCCGGATGCTGAGCGCCTCCACGGCCTCGTCCTCCAGCAGCCGCTCCAGCCCGGTGCAGACGGCCTCCCCCTTGCCGCCGTTGACCTCCCGGACCAGAAGCTGCGGCGGACTCCCGGCGCGGTCAGCAATCTCCCTCGCCACCTGCCCCGTGGGCTCCTCGGCCTGCGGACAGCCATCCACCACCAGCACGAGTCGCTCGGGCGCCACGAACAGCTCGACATCCGCCAGCGTCCCGCGGAGGAACGCCACCATCCGCTGTGGGGGCATGTTCGGGGGAAACCAGACCGGCACGATGCTGCCCAGACGCTCCCGGGCCCGCTCGGCGACGCTCACACGACCTCCCCCTCCCCTTTCTCTTCCCTGTAGCGGTACTGGGGCATCCGGGTGAGGTCCATGTAGACGCGTGGGGAGCGGCCCTCGCGCAGGGGGATCTCCGCGCCAGCGAGGGTGTCGTTGATGGAGGTGGGGATCTCCTCGTTCACCAGCCATTCCTGCGTAGGGAAGACCGCCACCGGCAGACGAACGACCGCCCCGCCGTCGGCAATCACGCTCGTGGGCTCATCGTAGTGCACGAGGTAGCGCTCGTACTCGGTCTTCAGCGCCCGTGCCATCTTCGCCAGCTCCTGGACGGCGCGCTCGCAGTCGTCGGCGCTCGCCAGCGGCACCTCGACGACGTAGTTGACGAACGGCTCCTCGTAGACCGTGACCTGCGTGATACTGCCGTTGGGTAGGAAGTGCCGCTGGTTGTCCAGGTCCTTGAGCACCGTCACCCGCATGCCGATGCTCTCCACCATCCCGAAGTTGCCGCCGACCTGAATGTAGTCGCCCACGGCGTACTGGCCCTCCAGGAGCATGAAGAAGCCGCTGACGATGTCCCGGACCAGGTTCTGGGCGCCGAAGCCCACAGCGAGGCCGAGGACACCGGCGCCGGCCAGCACCGGGCGGATGTCCATTCCCACCGATGCCAGCACCCAGACGAAGCCGGTGATGAGGATCACCCAACTGGCGACGCTGCGCAGAAGCTCCAGGACCGTGACCACCCGCTGCTTCCGGCGCCGATCCGGCTGCACCGCCTCCTCGGTGTCCCGCTCCACGCGCGCGATTGCGCGACGGAACAGGAGGATCACCACGGTGTAGATGATAGCCGTGATGACGATGACCGTGACGGCGCTGATCAGCCCCGCAAGCACCTTCGCCTGAAACTCGGGGTCCTGCAGCTTCGCCCACCACAGACCCGCCTGCTCTCCCAGGTCCGGTGGAGGTGGCGGAGGCTGCTCACCGCCGCCCTCCTCCTGAGCCCACAGCGCGGCCGGGACCAGGCCTGCGGCAATGGCGGCCAGAGCGATCAGATGCGTGCATCTCTCGCGCAGTCGCATATTAATCCCGCCCAATCTGGGCACGTGGCCCGGCTTCCGTGTTCGGGCAATAGGACCACGTGACGCTTCGACGCGCCCCCCTGGTAGTCCTTGATTGCGCGAGCGCAGGGCCACTGCTGCGGTGTGCCCGACTCAGGCGCGTCTCGGCGCGGCAGGTCGCGGAGAGGGTGCGCGGAATAGGGCCGGTGATCGGTCTTGGCAGCGGCTGCGCCGCCCGGCGGTATGGCACGCGCGCCGGCCGATGCTCTCCGGTCTGAGTCGAAACCATGGCGAGACAGTAACGATGCGGCGATGGGCTTTGACCGCGCCATGCGCGCACTGTATACTCTCTGACAAGCACCTCCGAAGCAGCGGGGACGCGCCAACGCGATGCGGCCCAGGCGCGCCGCCGTCTTGGGTCTGAGCCTCTGAGACCATCTGATGCGGCGCCCGACATGCCAGTCAGGAGATGGCAATGCACACAGTAGCGGTGATACCCGCACGCGGCGGCAGCAAGGCAATCCCGCTCAAGAACATCCAGCCGGTGGCGGGCAGGCCTCTGATCGCCTACGTCATTGAGGCGTGCCTGGAGTCGGAGGTCGTGGATCGCACCATCGTCTCCACCGACCATCAGCGGATCGCTGAGGTCGCTCGGGAGTGGGGCGCCGAGGTGCCGTTCATGCGGCCTGAGGAGCTGGCGGGCGATCTGGTGACGCTCGACCCGGTGATCTACCACGCGGTCACCGCTCTGGAGGAGAGCGACGGGGAGGAGATAGATGTCGTCCTCACCGTTCAGCCGACCTGCCCGCTTCTGCGTCCGGAGACGATCGACAGGTCCGTGCGCCGGCTGATGGAGGGCGGGTTCGACTCGGTGATCCTGCTCAAGGAGATCCGGCACCTCTACTGGCGGAAGGTCAACGGACAATTCACCCCCCTGTTCGCGAAACGGGCCAACCGGCAGGAGCTGGACCCGCTCTACTCCGAGACCGGCGCGGTCTTCGCCAGCCGCCGCTCCGTCATCACGCCCGAGAATAGGCTGGGCACCAACATCGGCCACATCATCGGCTCCGACGAGGAAGCCATCGACATCGATACCGAGATCGACCTGCGCCTCGCTGAGCTCGTAATCCAGAACGGCAGGCGGGAGCGCGGCCAATGACGGAGCTGGCAATCGGGGACAGACGCGTGGGGGGCGACAATCCCGTCTACATCGTCGCCGAGGGTGGCGTGAACCACGGCTGCGACATGGACGTGGCGCTGACAATGATCGACGAGGCGGCCGCCGCCGGCGCGGACGCCATCAAGTTCCAGACCTACTGCGCAGACACCCTCACGACCCGCTGGGCCCCCCGCTACTGGGACCATCCCGAACGGTCCGGAACGCAGTACGCCATCTACAGTCAGTCAGACGACTTCGGCCGGGAGGAGTACGAGGCGCTCTTCCTGCACGCCCGAGACGTCGGCATCGAGTGGCTGACCACGCCGTTTGACGTCGATGCGGTCGAGTGGCTGGCGGAGCTGGGCATGGCGGCCTACAAGATCGCGTCCGCCGACCTCACTAACTGGCCGCTGGTCCGGGCCGCAGCGGAGACGGGCAGGCCGGTGATCCTCTCCAGCGGAGGCGCCACCATGGACGAAATACGCGCCTCCGTGGATCAAGTTCTCGAGACCGGGAACGAGCAGGTCGTATTGCTGCACTGCATTCTCGCCTATCCCACGCCTGTCGAAGAGATGCACCTGCGCTGCATCCCGCGCCTCATCGAGGAGTTTCCCGAGCTGGTCATCGGTCTGTCCTGCCACAGCATCCCCGACCCCTGCGTGACGGTGTCAACCGCCGCCGTGGCCCTGGGAGCCAAGGTCGTCGAGAAGCACTTCACCCTCGACACGGGTCTGCCCGGCGAGGACCACTACCTCTCGGTCGATCCGCCGCTGCTTCGGCGGATGGTCGACAACGTTCGTCTGGTTGAGCAGGCTCTCGGAAGGCCGGAGATCGCGGTCCTGCCATGCGAGGAGGCCGCCCGGAAGTACGCGCGCCGCAGCATCGTGGCCGCCGCCGACATTCCCGCCGGCACGGTCCTCGAGCGAGCGCACCTCATCATGAAGCGACCCGGCACCGGAGTCTCACCCACCATGCTCGAGGCCATGCTCGGACGCACCACCATCAGAGATATTGAGGAGGACCAGCTCGTCACCTGGGAGGACGTGGAGGGCGACGCGCCGACGCGGTAGCCCGAGCCTGCGCGGGGGTCGGGGCGGCTCTCTGAGTCGCCTCACGCACGTACGGGAAGGTCCTCGCGGGCGCGCCGGCCAAGTGCCGGGCCCGGAGACCGATGCCATGGATACGCTGCAGAACAACCTTCGCGAGATTAACTCCCTCAACCAGCGCGGCGGCCGGATGCTCAGCATCGTGGATCTGATC
>JBNGDZ010000275.1:957-6723 GCA_049975765.1 Armatimonadota bacterium | reverse complement strand
AGCACTGGGCCTGACGCCGACGCCGGCGACGCTTGCGCAGGTTCGGGAGGCGGTGGCCGAGCAGGCGCCGGCGTAGGTGGCCGGGCCTGTCCGCCGCTATCTGGAGGCGAATCGATGATCGCTGAGTGGATGCGCGTGGACACTGTCACCGTGATACTGATGGCTGCGCTGCTGTGGACCGCCGGGCGCGGGCAGGCCCAGGCGGAGGAGCCGGACTGGTTCATCGTGCCCGACCGCGAGGCATTCCTGCGGCTGCTGGACCTCGACCGGCCGGAGCTGGCCGCGGTGAAGCAGGCGCTGGACGCCGGCGACGTGGAGGCGGCTGGCGCGGCCTACATGGAGCACTTCCGGACCATGCCCATCGACTCGCCGCTGGTCACTGACTGGCGCGATGTGGCGCGCGATCCCGAGTACGACACCTCGCGTGCGGATGATCTGCTGGCGGGGCATTTCTGGGATGGCTACAGTGTGTGGGAGGTGCCGGAGACCGGGTTCGACTGGCACGACTCGCCGCTGTCGTGCTGCACGCGCTTCCCGGTGCTGGGCGCACTGCGTAACGCGGCGCACCACACGCGCGAGCCGAAGTATGCGCGCTTCATCGTCGAGCATATTCTTGGGTACATGGAGGCGTACCCCATCGAGCGGTTCGTGGGCAAGAGCAGCACTGACGGCTGGACGAACCACACGACCGTCGCAAAGCCGTGGTACTGGTGCATGATCCCGGAGCGGCTGACGGAGCTGTCGCAGACGGTGGCTCTGCTGCGGACCCTCCCGGCGGTCACCGACGATGAGCTGCTGGCGATTCTGCAGCGCATGTACGAGGAGACCGGGTACCTGAGAACGCAGATCAAGCCGTGGGTGGACCGCCGGCACAACGGCGGGGGCGCCATGATCAGCGCGATGGCGCATTCGTGCGCCATCCTGGGCGACTTCCCGGCGGCGCACGAGTGGCTGGCCTATGACGCCGAGCTGGTGGCGCAGTACCTCGACGACGCCTTCTATCCCGACGGGATGTGCGTGGAGCTCACGACCGCCTACTCCGCCAGCGTGTCGGTGACCCAGCAGCGGCTGGCCTTCGTGCTCCGGGATCAGCAAGCTATCGGGGCTCGCCGCGACAAGCTGCGGAACATGCTGACGGCGATGGTAGCGCTGAGCGACCCCACCGGCCGGCTGCCGTCCTTCGGCGACCTCTACGCCGGGACCCTGGACAGGTACGTCCACCAGCCGCTCGCGGACTGGCTCGACATGCCATGGGTTGAGACGATCGCCCGCGGCACGGACGGCCCGGCGCCGCCCTTCCTGGTCTGGCCCCAGCCCGGCGAACAGCAGTGGTGCGGCTACTACACGATGCGCAGCGACTGGTCGCCGGAGGCGCGCTACATGGCGATCGACGGCGGGCCGTGGGGGACGACGCACCAGCACGGCGACCGGCTCAGCTTCGTGGTCACGGCCTGGGGTGCCAGGTTCATCATCGACCCGTCAGGGACGCGCTACGCCAGCAATGAGCCGGACGCCTTCATCGGCGGCCAGCCGTCGGGCTTTCTGCACAACACCATTACCGTGGACGGGGTGGACGAGTTCCACAGCGAGGGCACCATCGCCGAAGCCACCCAGCCGCTCGACAACACCTGGGAGCACGCCGCGAACCATACGCTCTTCGTCAGCGACTACTCGTTCCGGCCTGTCAGGCCCGTGACCTGGGAGCGCCGCGTGGTGTTCGTGGATGGGAGCTACTGGGTCCTGCAGGACGTCCTCACCGGAGAGCAGCACGAGGCGAAGATCGAGCAGAACTTTCAGTTCGAGGCCGACATCGAGATCGAGCTGCAGGGGACCACGACCGTCGCCACCGCGCCCAATGGCGCGCGACTGATGCTGGTGCCGCTGGGCGGGTCACTGCGGCCGACCGTGACCGTGGGCGACAGGGAGCCCCACACGACCTATTGGCCGAACGGGACGCCGTCGGATGTGCTTCGGCGCGAGGATGGCCACGATCAGAAGCATGGCCGCGGCTGGACCGGCCGCGGGGGGCACAGGCTCATGCCCGCGCCGGCGGTCACCTATGCCGGCACGGTGAAACTCCCCGCCGCGATCACCGTCGCCATCGTGCCCCTGGCTCCCGGACAGGACATGTCGGAGGTGCCTGGTATCACGCATCGCGCGGAAGGCGGGGACACCGTCTGGAGGCTGCCGACCGGGGGCGCCGCACTGCGGTTGCGCACCTCCGTGGACGGCTGCTCGGTCGAGCGGTAGCCGGGCCAACTCAGAGCCGGCAGGAGCCGTCACGCCGAGGTCGCCGGGCGAGAGGACGCTGCGGACCCATTCGCCTCTCCGTAGCGCTCCCGGACGATGGCGAGGGTGACCGAGCCCAGGGCGGCAACGACGTAGATCTGGGTGGAGTGAAAGAACGGCTCGAACTGAGCGTAGAAGAGCATACCCACGAAGCTGGCGACGGTCGCCGCCACGAACGAGGCCATGGTGAGGTCGCCGTTGGTGAGACATATCCGCAGGGCCCGGCGCATGCGCCCATAGGCGCATAGGACGAAGACACCGAAGATTGCCAGACCGACGATGCCCAGGTTCGAGGTGAGGTAGAGGGTCAGATTGTGGGGGTTGGTGGGGACACCAAAGGGCAGGGCGTCCTTGGCCCAGGCCCTGAAGTTGCCCGCCCCAAGGCCTAATAGCCAGTGTGTGCGGGTCACCTCGAGGGCGCCGAAGAACCTGATGAAGCGCCCGCTGAGGTGCTCCTCGCGGAGAAGGCCTGTTCCCCCGAGCTGCAGCATGCTCTCGAGCCGCTGAACGTGCAGGGGATTGAGGGCGACCGCGATTGCCAGGCCTGCTGCCAGGAGCGCGACGATCCGCAGGAGGTCGCGGCGACGACGCGCGGCGAGCAGGAAGTAGACGAGCAGCATCAGTGGAATGGCGATAAGAGGAGCTCGTCGGGCCGACAGAGCGATGGCCAAGTTTCCCGCGATGAGCCCGGAAGCCCCGAGAACACGCTCGATGGCGTTCCTGGGAAACAGGACATAGTGGAGCGTAAACGGGAGAGCCAGAGTGCTCCACTGGCCGTAGATCGCGAAGTAGGAGTGGGTCCCCTCGGACAACGCTACCTCACGGAAGACACTCCACTCCAGGGCCACCATGACGGGAAGGATCAGCGACATGTAAATGAACATGTGACCCCAATGATGGATGTCATGCCAGCGCACGGTGAAGGTAATCACCAGGATGTAGAATAGGACCTTGGTGGTGGTCTTAACGAGCCACACGGGGATCTCATCGGGCATTGGGGCCCAGAGTGCCGAGATAGCCCCGTATCCCATCAGGACCAGGAGGATCTTGAGGGGGATATCAATGCGAATAGCTTTCCTGCGCGGATGTCCGAGGAGATAGACCAGAGCCAGCAACACAGGGACTGCCGCGAACATCTTGGAGGGCCTGAGGTCCCACGGGCCCTCGGGGGCAAAGGACACAAGCTCACCACGAGCGGTCCGAATGGCCCGGGAGAAGACAGCCACCAGCACCAGGAGGAGCCCCGGATGCAGGCCTCGCCGCGCGCTATTGCCCTCCTGGACTTCAGCCTCTGGCTGTCGAGGCGCGGCCATTCGTGGTACCTCCGAAGCTGGGTGTACCTTCCCGGCAGTGACACGCTTCGCCGGCGCGCGACCCCATGCCCCCGCGCTGGGCTCTCAGCGCGACGGGACCGGTCGCGAGCTGAAGGACCGGCCGATTCAGGCTCTCGCGCCGACGATGGCAGACCGCGCGCGGCTCAGCCCTCGACCTCTTGCGTCCAGTCAATGCGTGTGCGACACAGAGCCTTGCCGAAGCTCCTGGCGATGCCTCCCAATCCTCCCCACTTGCGGAATGCCCGCCAAGGCCGAAGCAGCCAGTTGTGATACACTGTGGCCGAGAGTCCGAACAGACCCGGGGAGCGTTTTGCAAGCCACCTTTGCAGCCGATACACCGGCGGCACGTCAGGTGTTTCGTCCAGCCATTGCAAGTAGCGATGGGCCTCGTGGATCATCTCCTGTCGAAGGCACGCCACCGCCGCCTTGGTTGCCTCTTCCGCGATTGCTCTGCCATACTGAGACGGGCTCAGAGGTGCCTCGGTCTGGCGGTAGCGCCTGGGATCAAGCTTGCTTATCTGTTGCAGCCGGGCGCGTCCCCGAACTGCCACTGAGCGCGAACTGTGCGATCCGGGATGCTTATGAATGATATACAGCGGCTCGTTCAGATACAGCAGCCGATGTCCGGCGGCGAGCAGCCGGCAGAACAGGTCCATGTCCTCTGCGAAAGCAAGCTCCTCGTCATATCCGCCCACGTCCCAGAAGACCTCTGTCGAGAACATGATCGATGAGCCCACAGGGCGCATCTCGCCTGGGTACCCAAGCACCTCTGGAAGTGACAACTCAAAGAGCCTCGGCCGCCATGGGGGGCCGTGCGGATAGGAGCGAGAGCCGATCTCAACCACGGCGTTGGTTCCCACCCAGTCGAACTCGGGGTTACCCAGTAGCGCCCCCAACTGCCGCTCGATCTTGGTGGGCGCCCAGAGGTCGTCGGCGTCCAGGAAGGCCAGGTACTCCCCCGACGATGCCCTTACGCCGCTGTTGCGCGCCCCGCTGAGCCCCTTGTTGGCCTGCTGCACAAGCACCGCATCTGGGTGCTCGCGACGGACGACCTCGGCGGTGTCATCGCTGGAGCCGTCATCGACGACCACGATCTCGATGTTGCTGTAGGTCTGCTTTCTGACCGACTCTATCGCCCGACCGATGATCTCGGCCTCGTTGTAGGCTGGGATGACGGCGCTGACGAGTGGCTCCTGCATTCCGCTCCCTCACATGTACCCCAGGTCCCGCAGGCGCTGTTCGACCTGCCGGGCCTCGTCCTCGCTGTAGCCGGGGCTGGACTGGCGCTCTGGTCCGGTCCGCGTTGGAGCCTCCCCCTCTGCGATCGTGTGCGGGATGTCCAGCACGACGCCGCCGTCCAGGCCGCTGGGTATGGGCAGTGACAGCAGCGCCAGGGCGGTCGGCGCCACATCCGTCAGGTGGGGTGTGTCGGCAATGCGCGGGTCCGAACGCCCCGTCCTGACGGCAAGAACGCCGTTCATCCGATGCGTTCCTTCGAGCATGCGCTTGCCGTCGAAGCGCGGCGGGATCTGCTTTCGCTCAAGGAAGGGTTGATCGATGTTGCCGGCGATGTGAACGGTCTCCAGGGCGAAGTTCTGCGGCAGCGCGACGATGTCCGGGCCCAGATCAGTGTACTCGCCTGAGTAGTACTCCTCCGCCGGGTGCACATTCAGATCCCTCTGCCCGGAGAAGGGATTGGTCACCTCGTTGAGCTCCGCGACCAGCTCATCGCGCAGCCGCTGCCGGTCGGCGGCCGGCACGGAGCCGCTGGCCTCCCGCCCCTGAAGGTTGAGCCTCAGGCATAGATACGGTCCGACGGCGTAGGCCCGGCTTCTGGTCCAGTCGGGCTTCCGCTCGCCCGCGGTTCGAGGCACGCCCCGACGAATCCGCCTCTGGTGCCTCTTGGAGAGGTGCGGCTTCAAGAGACGGGCGTAGAGCTTCCGCGCGTTTCGGATGAGGGGCCTGAGCGGTCGTTCCCAGATGGGCGGAGTGCGATAGGAGCGATAGCCCAACTGATGCAGAAGCGCGTCCGGATCGACGAAGCCGGACAGCGGCCCGGCGCCGTGGTCGGACAGTATCATCACCGCCGTGTCCTCACCAGCGTGGCTGAGCACCTCGCCCACGAACTCGTCGGCGCGACGGT
>JBNGDZ010000275.1:0-947 GCA_049975765.1 Armatimonadota bacterium | reverse complement strand
ACGGTAGGCCCACAGGACCATGTCGTCGATGTCCGCGAAGGAGCGCGTGGTCATGAAGCGATGCTGAACGTGATCGACGTAGTTGACCACGGCGATGAAGACGTCGGTGGGGTGCTTCTCGAGCAGGTAGGCGGCCGCCTTCCGCCTGGCCTCAACCTGGGCGGCGAGCCGCTCCACGCCGTCCTCCTCCCGCATCCCCCGGACAACGGGGGCGAGCTCGTAGCGCGGGACGGCCCGGCGAAGCTCATCGAACAGATGCCGGGGGCGGAACATCGACGGGCCGTACTCCACCGCGCCCATCTCACCGCTGACCATGTACCCGTCCACGTCGTCGCACGGGTAGGTCATGGGGACGTTGTAGACGCCCACCGTGAGCCCGTGGTGGTTGAGCATCTCCCACAGCGCCGGCGCCCTCCGATCGCGGTTGGAGATGGGCCGGGGAGCGTAGCCGTCCTCGTAGGTCGCGAAGCCGAACATGCCGTGGCGCCCGGGATTGGTCCCCGTCATGATGGTCGGCCAGGCGCAGCCGGTGATGGGCGGCACGACCGAGCGCAACTCGCTGCGCCCACCATGGCGTAAGACAGAGGCGATGTTGGGCAACTCTCCCTCCGCCAGCCACGGGTCCATCAGGTCCCAGGTAGCGCTGTCAATGCCGATGATGATCAGCTTTGGGTGAGACGCCATGCCCGGCTCTCCTGGCACTCGCTGGTGAATGTCGTCGATGCTGCGAGGGCTATCCCCGCGAAGCCACGGCGGCAAGACCGCTCCCGACAACAAGCCTATGATAGCAGAAACGGCCGGGGCTGTCTAAGCAAGCCAACGGGTCCCCGCCCGCCGCGTTTTCATCGGTGTCGCTGACCTCGGCGGTATGTGACGCGCCGCGACGGGCGGACCATCGGGGCGCCTGCACGGGTTGCCGGCTGAGCGTGAAGAGGACTATACTGACG
>JBNGDZ010000274.1:2986-6780 GCA_049975765.1 Armatimonadota bacterium | reverse complement strand
GCCTGACGTGGGACGCGCACGCGCTGTACCTCGGCGCGGTCGCCGACGAGCCGAACATGGACCAACTCAGGACCGAGGCGGTCGAGGCCGAGAGCAAGCGCGTGTGGCGCGACGATGTCATAGAGCTGTTCGTGGACTTCCATCACGATCAGCGGACCTTCCTGCACCTGGGCGTGACGGCGGCGGGGGCGATGGCGGCGCAGTTCGGCGTGGCGCGGGGCGCGACCCTTACGACGCTTGACATCGAGCCGGACGCGGAGGCGGCCTGGCGGCACGAGGGCGACGGCTGGACGATCGAGACCGCCATCTCCTGGGCAAGTACCGGCGTGCAGCCTGTTGCCGGCGAGGTTTGGGGGCTCAACATCTGCCGCGGCCGCCCCGGCGCTGGGGAGTACAGCTCATGGTCGGGCGTGCAGGGGCGCTTCGCCCAGCCACAGGCCTTCGGCGAGATGCTCTTCCCCCACGAGAGGGGCCTGCAGGTGCTCAGCCGGGGCATGGCCGCACGCGCGGGCAACGCCGATCAGGCCAACACCCTGCGCGCCCGGCTGGATGACGCAGCCATCACGGCCTCCGTGACGGTCGCAGTCGGCGGAGAAGAGAGCTTCTCCGACACCGCCACCGCCGAGGCGGGCGAGCTATTGGAGCTTCCCTACGTGGTCACCGGAGCTGAGGGAGAGACGGTGAGCTTCGAGCTCGCCGCGGGCGGCAGGACCATTTACGAGGCGTCCGTCCCGGTCGTCCAGACCGAGTTCCCGCGGGTGTGGCAGACCCGGGAGCCCGTGTTCGCAGAGCTGTTTGGAGACGATGGGCCGGGCATGGCCGCGGAGGGCGTGCTCATGTGGGGGCATGAGCTGATAACCTACGAGATCGCGCCGTTCTGCCTCAAACACGCACAGTCGTGGACCCTGGAGGATACCTACCGCAACGCCGCGGCCCGGAAGCTGCACTACTTCGACGGCGGCACCATGCTCGGAGGGGACAACTTCGGCGCGCGCACGTATTGCGAGCGGTACGGCGTCGAGATGATCCACATGGGGAGCCGCCGGGCGCACGCCGAGGGCAAGCCCACGGCCGAGGGCGGAGCCGCCTTCCTGATGGACCCCGCCAACCAGGAGGTCTACCTGCAGCGCATCCGCGACTACGCCACGCAATGGGGGGATCACCTCTGGGGGGTCTGCACCGGCGATGAGGTGCAGGACAGCGACTTCCAGCGCGGCCTGGCGCTGCACTACGACGGCGATCCCTACCCGTTCATGGAAGAGGTAGATCGGCAGGTGCGCGAGGAGTTCGGCTATGGACGATCTGGGATCCCGGAGGGCATGGACGATCGCGACCCCTTCCGCTGGATCGCCTACCGCCGCTGGTACAACGACCGGTTCGCCGACTTCCAGCGGCGCATCTACGAGACGGTCAAGTCTGTGGACGAGCAGCTGCTGGTCATCGGACCCGACCCGGTGGCGCAGGTGCAGCCCTTCGACTACTCCGGCTACGGCCGCTGGTGCGACATCGTCACCCACCAATGCTACCCTCGCGGGCCGCACGAGCAGGATGTGGCGTGGATCACGAAGACGCTGCGCGACCTCTCCGGTGCCGCCACCATGCCCTGCGTGCACGTGGAGAACTACGCCAACAGCTTCCGACCCGGCGAGGCGCGGGAGCTGATGAGCCAGGTCTACCGTGGCGGCGGCGAGGGCTTTCATCTCTACATGCCCGACACCGCCGGGGGCCGCACGCCGCACGATATGGTCCTCGACCGCTTCGGCTCATGGCCGCGGTGGCGCACCGTCATGGGTGTGCTCGACCAGAGCCGCCAGATCGACCGGCCGGCCCTACCGGAGACCCGTGCGGCGATCCTCTTCTCCAATGACGCCTACATGGCCGAGTTCCTTGGCGGCCGCCAGGGCAACGACCAGTACCGCTGGATGTTCAACCTCCTCGGCCCCTATGCAGGCGGCTGGTTCACCGTCATCAGCGACAACCAGATCGCACGCGGCGAGATCGACCTGTCGGGCTTCTCAGTCATCTACGTGCCCAAGGCCGAGTACCAGCGGCGGGAGATCGTTGAGGCACTCGCCACCTGGGTCGAGGCGGGCGGCACGCTCGTGGTGACCGAACCGGCGGCCTTTACATGGCATCTGGACGGATCGCGGATGGATGACCTGCGCGGGCGGTTGCTCCCGGGCATGTCGGAGCCGGTGGATCGCGAGAGCGTCTCACCGGTACCTGCCGGGGACTCGGCGCCGGTATTCGGGCAGGGGGCCGCCCTGGAGCTTGCGGAAGACGACCGGGCGCTGCTGACCTACGATGACGGCTCGGTCGCGGCCGCGATCCGGCCCGTGGGTGAGGGCGAAGTCTACGCCTTTGGCTTCGACCCGATGCACCAGAATGCGCTTCAGTCCGGCGCCTGGCAGCGCTTCTGGCGTGACCTGCACGCGTCGTTCGGTGGGGATGTGGATCTGCCGATCTGGCGCTTCACCTTCCCGCCCGTGCCCGAGGCGGGCATAGAGGCGCCGCAGGGCAGATGCCTGACGGGCAACTACGTCGTCTGGGACACTAACGAGATGGTCCCGATGGCAAACCTCGCGGTCAAGGGCCGCTACGGATACTCAGTGCCGCCCGACCTGGCTCCCGACGAGGGCGGCGTGGAGGACATCCTCCTCTCAGACGGCGACCTGATGGACCGGCGCTCGGCCGTGGAGCATGAGGACGAGGACTACACGGCGCACCTGAGGACCTTTGCGGTTGGCTGGACGACGACCGACCCGCTGACGATAGCCGTTGACCTGCACGCGCAGTACCCTCTCCACCGCGTCTGGCTCCTGTTCAACGGCCAGCTTCCGGACACACGCGTCGTCGGCCGCGTGGGCGATGAGTGGGTCGAGCTGGGAGCGATTGAGAAGCGGACGGTGATCGACAGCACAGACTTCCCGGCGGTGACCATAGATCTCGACGAGGATGCGCCGGGAGTCCAGCACCTGCGCCTGGAGCTGGGCGCCCGCGACGAGGGCCAGCGGCTCATCATTCCGGAAATCGAGATCTGGGCCCGCCCGGAGCGTTGAGTCCGCCGGCCACGGTCAGGTAGACGAGGACCAGGTGCGGCGTCTGCAGCACGAGACCCGGCTGATCATGGCCATGACTGATCCCAGGGACAGCTCGCTCATAGCAGTCTCAGGATCTCGTTGGCGATCCGGCGGCGCCATGCCTCGCACGCGCCGAGACCGCGAGAGCGCCGCCTGGGCTGCTACCGCTCGAGGCGAATGATGCAGGGTCCATCCGCGGCCACAGGGCTCGGAAAGGTGATCCTCAGCCACCCGTGCTGCCGGGTCCGCCTCACTACCGTCTGGCGCAATCCCCGAACGTCACCCTAAAGACAGCGATGAGCGGAAGCGCGCAGAGATCACCCGCAGGCTGTGCTTCCTGACCTCAGCGCCCGAGCCCTGCAGGCCATGCATCAGATCCCGGCTCGCGAAGGTGCCTGCGGGGGGCCGGCGAAAGCGATACAGGGCTGTGAGGCGGCACGGTCCCGGATGTGATCGGTGGCGCCGGCGCGAGTTGGCCGTGGAAGCCGAAAGGGCGTGTGGACATGGAAGACCTGTTTCAGGAGGAGAGGATACCGAAGATTGCGGTGGCGGCAGACGGCACCATCCTGGCCTTTGCCGATGGCTGCCGGCTGCTGCGTCGCAGCGATGACCGGGGCGAGACCTGGTCGCAGCCGCAGACCGTGAATGCGGAGGGCGCGGGGAACGCCATTGTCGATGAGACCAGCGGTGACGTCCTCATCGTCTGTCCGCCCC
>JBNGDZ010000274.1:0-2886 GCA_049975765.1 Armatimonadota bacterium | reverse complement strand
GGCTTGTCATGCCCGTGCGCATCCAGCCGCCAGAGGGCAACAACGCGCAGGAGTACTGGCAGTACAACTACAACACGGCCATCTACAGCGACGATCATGGCAGGACCTGGCAGGTCGGTGAGCCGGTGCAAAGCGGCACCGGTGAAGGCGCGCTTGCGGAGCTATCTGACGGGCGCATCTACTACAACTCCCGCTGCCACATGGCGGTAGACCACCGACGGCGTATCGCCTGGAGCCACGACGGCGGGCATCGCTGGACCGACTGGCAGGTGAGCGACGAGCTGTTCGAGGTCGGGGGACCACACTACTTCAAGTACGGTCGCGACCCCAGCTACGGCTGCACTGCGGGCCTGGTGCGAGTGCCCCTGGAGGCAACCGGCGGCCGGGACATCTTGATCTACAGTGCGCCCGACAATCCCGGGGCCACGAGCCCCCACAACGGGCGCATCCGGATGACGGTCTGGGCCAGCACCGACGGCGCGCAGAGCTGGCCCGTTAAGCGCTTGGTGTTCGACGGTATCAGCGTCTACTCGTCGCTGGCTGCGGACAATGAGGGCAATGTCTATCTGCCCTTCGAGAGCGGCGAAGAGGAGCTGTACGAGACAATCAGGTTCGTCCGCTTCGATCTGGCCTGGCTGGGGCTGGACGGCTGAGCGAGCATCTCGTCGAGGTCTGAAAGGAAGCTGAGCATGGCAGTGCAGGCGGAGATCATCGGGTCGGGAGTCATCTGCAGGCAGCCCGGGCGGTACATCGGCTGGCCCACGATCGCGAAGGCCGCCGATGGGGAGCTCTTTGTAGTCTTCTCCGGCGACCGCACCGCGCATGTGGATCCCTTCGGGAAGACCTGCTTTATGCGGTCTTCCGACCACGGCGTGACCTGGTCGGCTACCGCGGTGATCAATGACACGCCGCTTGACGACCGGGACGCGGGCATCTGTGTCGCCCCCGATGGCTCGCTGGTCGTGAGCTGGTTCACCTCACACTACGACGACTATCTGTCCATGACGCATTACAGCGAGGGCGAGGAGGAGCGGTGGAAGGAGGCTCTCTCGCAGGTCAGCGAGGAGGATGTGGCGCGGTGGACGCACGCCGACAGCGGCCTCGCCTCCGGCCGCCGCATGGGCTTCTGGACCAGACGCTCCACCGATCACGGTCGGACGTGGGAGGCTCCGGTCCCGTCGATCTGCTGTGCGCCCCACGGGCCGATCTCACTCTCCGACGGCAGGATGCTCTTCGTGGGCACGGCTCACTTCGGCCGGGAGGAGGGAGAGGCGTTTCTGGGCGCCGCCGAGTCGCGTGATGACGGGCGCTCATGGGAGCTGATCGGGCGCGTCAACGCCCTGCCGGAGTACACCGGGATTGCGGAGGGCGGCTACGCCTACCTCTGCGAGCCGCACGCCATCGAGGTCGCGCCCGATCGCATCGTCGCCATGGCGCGCTACGAGGAGCGGGCAGTGCCGCAGGAGGCCCGCCAACGCTCGATGCTCTGGCAGTTCGAGTCACAAGATGGCGGTCACACCTGGACGGAGCCGCGACCCACGGAGATCATCGGCAAGCCGCCGCACCTCACGCGGCTCAGCGACGGCCGCATCCTCCTCACCTACGGCTACCGCCATGACCCCTACGGCCAGCGCGCGTGTCTCTCCAGCGATGGCGGACGGACGTGGGACTACGACAACGAGATCGTCCTGCGTGATGACGCGCCCGACGGCGACCTCGGCTACCCCGCATCTGTGGAGTGTGACGACGGGACGATCCTGACCGTCTACTACCAGAAGGAGACGCTGGAGGACAAGACCGTGCTGATGACCACGCGCTGGCGCATCTGAGCGGCACGCGATCCACCGCGGCGCGGCATGCGACCTTGGCCCGTTGGCCTCAACGTGTCCGTGTTGCCTGAACGAGGCCGCGTCGCGCCAGTGCATTGTCACTGACCATGAAGAAGCGTGGACCATTGGGCAATCGCGCTGTTAAGAATCCTATTGGTGCACTGGTTGACTTCTCCCTGGCAAATGGCCGATGCCAGAGTGCAGAGAGGTGTGGGCATGTCCTGAGCGCCCTGCAGCCTGGCGCCATCACGCCCGCCGGGAGGGCTGTTGCCATGAGGGTGATGTCAGCTGTGGTGCTCGCCTGTCTGCTGATCGCGTCGGGTGCCGGGGCTCAGGAGAGCGCACGCGAAGACGCGCTCCTGTGGCTGGAGTTCGACGACGTGGTGGACGGCGGCTTCGAGTGCGCGGTGACCCAGCGGCGCGCCGAGGTCTCCGGCACGCCACGCACCCACGACGGCGCGTTACTCTCCAGCCAGTTCGAGACCGTCTCGGTGCCGGGCCTGCCCGTGGACGGCCCCACCCGGGAGCTAACGCTCGCCACCTGGGTGGCGCCGCCCCGTCAGCCGCAGTCTTACCAGTCGATCCTCTACCGCGGCCTGCGGCAGGGCGACGAGATGCAGCAGATCCATTTCTACCTGTGCCTGTGGGAGGGGCGCGTGGAGTTCAAGTTCAAGGACGCCGAGGGGGCCTGGCAGGGGATCATGCGCAACGGCGAGGACTTCAGCATCCCCGGCCAGCCGACCGTTCCCGCCTCGGAGGTGCCCCGGGTGGAGCCGAAACGCTGGAACCACGTGGCGGCGACCTTCAACCGCGGCAGGATCGTGCTCTATCTCAACGGTGAGGAGGTGCTTGCGGGGACCACGACGGTACAGGAGTTCGTGCCCAGCGCTCACCCGCTGCTGATCGGTGAGGCGCAGGCTCTCGGCGGGGGGCGCGCGTATCTGTTCGACGGGCTTATCGATGGCGTGCGCATCCTCGAGAGGGCGCTGAGCGCCGAGGAGCTGGCGGACCTGTTCGCGCGCGAGCGGGCGGCTCATCCGGATGAGCCCCTGGAGAT
>JBNGDZ010000273.1:0-6785 GCA_049975765.1 Armatimonadota bacterium | reverse complement strand
AGTGTGTGCGGCAGGCCCTGAGGCGGCCGGACACCAAATCCTGCGTACCAACGTCGGCGCTGCTCGGCCCGAATAGGGGCCGAAGCGCTTCGACGTGCGGCCGAGCGAATAGGGCCGTGGAATGGAGGCACCTGCATTGGCGCTTGTGACAATGAAGGAACTGCTGGAAGCGGGCGTGCACTTCGGGCATCAGACGCGGCGGTGGAACCCGAAGATGAAGCCGTTCATCTACCATGAGCGGAACGGGATCTACATCATCGACCTGCATGCCACGCTCCGTCTGGTCGAGAAGGCGTACGAGTTCGTCCGAGACCTGGCGAGGGATGGGGGGACACTGCTGTTCATATGTACGAAGCGACAGGGCCAGGAGTCCATCGAGGAGGCCGCCGAGAGGGCTGGCATGCCCTACGTGACGAATCGGTGGCTGGGGGGCATGCTCACGAACTGGCAGACGATCCGGGGGCGCATCGAGTACCTCCAGGAGTTGGAGGCTGCCGAGGAGCGGGGGGAGTGGGCGCGGCTGACCAAGAAGGAGGCCCTGAAGCTCTCGCGCGAGCGGGACAAGCTGGAGCACAGC
This sequence comes from Armatimonadota bacterium, assembly GCA_049975765.1. Classification (GTDB taxonomy): domain Bacteria; phylum Armatimonadota; class Zipacnadia; order Zipacnadales; family UBA5352; genus JAYENL01. Next base: position 6,208 of record JBNGDZ010000273.1, on the reverse strand, counting down.
CTGGGCGGCATCAAGGAGATGGACGGGCTGCCGGACGCGGTCTTCGTGGTGGACACCAAGCGGGAGGAGACCGCGGTGGCGGAGGCCGCGAAGCTGGAGCTTCCGATCATCGCAGTGATCGACACCAACTGCGACCCCGAGCCGATAGACTACCCGATCCCCGGGAACGACGACGCCATCCGTGCCATCCGGCTCTTCGCGAATCTGATGGCGGACGCGGTCGTTGAGGGCAAGCTGGAGTATCAGCAGCAGCTCATCGAGGAGGCCGAGACGCTGGCGCAGGCGGAGCAGATCGCGCTGCAGCAGGGGATCGAGCTGGATGAGGAGTTGGTGGCGCAGGTGGAGGCCGAGGAGGAGGCGGCGCAGGCCGCGGAGGCCGCGGCGGCGACGGGCGAGGAGTTCGAGGGTGCAGTCGAGGATCAGTTCGTAGAAGAGGAGTTCATCGATCTCATCGACGAGGAGTGACGCTGTGGGACGTGGGGAGACGGTCTCGCCGGAAACGCGGACATGGTCCCCCAGGCGGATGTGAGGCAGGGGCGAGGCAGCAAGGCAACGGTACCTGGGCACGACAGGGTGGGGTCAGGTGATCGCTGGATTCGCTGCACAGCTTACGCAGGAGGATACAGATGTCAGTTGATGTCCAGAGAGTGAAGGAGCTGCGGGAGAAGACGGGCGCCGGATTCATGGACTGCAAGAACGCCCTCACCGAGGCGGAGGGGGACATGGAGAGGGCAGTGGACCTGCTGCGCCAGAAGGGCATTGACGTAGCTATGTCCCGCGAGGGGAAGGCCGCGGAGGAGGGCATCATCGCCTCGTACGTGCACGCGGGTAACCAGATCGGGGTGCTGGTGGACCTGCGCTGTGAGACGGACTTCGTGGCCCGGACGGACGAGTTCCGCGAGTTCGGTCGCGACCTTGCGATGCAAGTGGCGGCGCTGGCGCCGAAGTGGATCGCACCCGAGGATGTGCCGTGTGAGGTGGTGGAGCGGGAGCGCGAGGTGCTGACGAAGCAGGCGCTGGAGGAGGGCAAGCCGGAGCACATCGTGGAGAAGATGGTGGAGGGGCGGCTGGAGAAGTTCTACGAGGACGTCTGCCTGCTGAAGCAGCCATTCATCCGTGATGACAGCCTGGCCATCGAGGACAAGCTCAACGAACTCATCGCGCAGTGTGGCGAGCGCGTGGTGATTGCCCGCTTCGTCCGCTACCAGGTGGGCGAGGGCGAAGAGTAGATCTGGAGGCGGCGGTGAACAACGAGAGTGCCGCCCGGTACGGCCGCGTGTTGCTCAAACTCAGCGGGGGGGCGTTCAGCGGTCCTGAGGGCTACGGGATTCACTGGCCGACGGTCTACCGGATTGCGGACGAGGTGAAGGCAGCCTGGGAAGCGGGGGTGGAGATCGCCATCGTTGTGGGCGGGGGGAACATATGGCGCGGCCATGAGGCGGCGGCGGAAGGGATGGAGCGCGCTGCCGCGGACTATGCTGGCATGGTGGCCACGGTCATCAACGCCCTTGCCCTGCAGGATGCGCTGGAGGGGAAGGGCGTGGTGACGCGAGCCCAAACGGCGATTGAGATGCGTGAAGTGGCCGAGCCATTCATCAGGCGCCGGGCGACGCGGCACCTTGAGAAGGGGCGGGTGGTGATCTTTGGTGCCGGGACGGGGAATCCCTACTTCACCAGCGACACGGCGGGGGTACTTCGGGCGGTGGAGATCGGCGCCGAGGTGATCATGAAGGCCACGGACGTGGACGGGGTCTACGACTCGGACCCAGACACCAACGAAGGGGCCGAGCTTCTTCGGGAGGTCTCGCACCTGGATGTCCTGAATCGGGACCTGCAGGTGATGGATGCTACTGCTATATCGCTGGCCAAGGACAACGACCTGCCCATCATTGTCTTCAACATGAACGTGCCGGGGAACATTGTCCGGACTGTGATGGGGGAGCCGATTGGCACGATCGTGAGATAGGGCCGCGACCTCGGTGAGCGCACAGCGCTCCTCGCTGCTGGAGGGATGAGAGATGGATCGACTGATAGCGAGCGCGAAGGCCGACATGGAGAAGACGGTGGCGATCGTCAAGAAGGATCTGGCGGCGTTCCGGACGGGTCGTGCCTCGCCGGCGCTGGTGGAAGACCTGGAGATCGAGTACTACGGGACGAAGGTGCCATTGAATCAGATCGCATCGATCCAGGTGCTGGACACGCGGCTGCTGGGGATCACGCCGTGGGACAAGAACGCGCTGTCAGCGATAGAGAAGGCCATCATGACGTCAGAGCTGGGGCTGATGCCGACGAATGACGGCAATATCATCAGGCTGGAGCTCCCATCGCTGACTGAGGAGCGACGTGAGGAGCTATCGCGGCAGGTGAGCAAGCGGGTCGAGGAGGGCCGGGTGGCAATACGGAACATCCGGCGGGCCGCTAACGAGGGCATCGACAAGATGGAGAAGGATGAGGGCCTCTCGGAGGACGAGGTGCGCGTCGGCAAGCAGGAGGTTCAGGAGCTGACCGACGAGTACATCGAGGAGATCGAAGAGGCGGGGGAAGCCAAGACCGAAGAGATCATGGAGATATGAACGGCGCCCGGACTGAGACGACGGGGTATCCGCTGGAGCGGGCATTGGAGCTGCTGAAGGAGGCCGGCCTGGAGGTGGAGGAGATAGTGCGGGTTGGGCCGGTGGAGAGCGACTGCGAGGGCAGCCGGGTGTTCGTGATCCGGGAGCAGCCCGGTGGCGGGAGAAACGTGACGCTGACCATCGCGGGGGAATGGAAGACGCCGAGGGGAACGGCCTGCGGGTAGGGCGACCGCCGACAGGGGCGGGGTGGAGGCCCGTGGCCGACGAAGTGACGCGGCCTGGGGCAGAAGTCGGTCCCAGGCCGTGTGTGATATTGAGGGGCGCTGTCGATGGCAGAGGGAAACGGTGAGCTGAAGATCCCCCGACACGTGGCCGTGGTGATGGACGGAAACGGACGGTGGGCGGAGGAGCATGGCCTGGACCGCACTGAGGGGCATCGAGAGGGTCGATATGCAGCAAGACGGTTCGTGCGGGCGGCGCAGGCGATGGGGATCGAGGTGGTGTCGCTCTACGCCTTCAGCACGGAGAACTGGCGGCGGCCTCAGCGCGAGGTCGAGGCGCTGATGGAACTGATCCAGACAGCGCTGGTGGTGGAGCTGGCGGAGCTGTGCAAGAACAACGTGCGACTGCGGATCTCCGGTCGTCGTGAGGAGCTTCCGGAGCCGCTGCAGGAGGCACTGCGACAGGGGGAGGAAGCGACGGCGGAGAACACCGGGATGATCCTGAATCTGTGCGTGAACTACGGGGGGCAGGTCGAGATCACTGACGCGGCGAAGAAGATAGCGCGAGAGGTACAGGAGGGCAGGCTGGCGGTCGACGACGTGGACCCGGAGGTCTTCGCCGAGCATCTTTACGTTCCCGAACTGCCCGAGGTAGATCTGCTGATTCGGCCGGGCGGCGACCTGCGTGTGAGCAACTTTCTCCTGTGGCAGATCGCATATGCGGAGTTTTACTCGATGGAAGAGTACTGGCCGGCCTTCCAGCCGGAGCATCTGGACAGGGCGATCGAGGACTACTCCCGCCGCCAACGACGTTTCGGCGGGGTGGCGCTTGAGGAATAGACGAATCCGAGCGGAGAGAGAGGCACCAGGTACGCCGGGAGGCTAAGAGGATGAACAGGAGTACAGTGGCGATGCTCGTGGCAGTGGCAGGGCTGGTGGGGTACACGGCGCTGGCGGCGCCGGCGGCGGTGGCCCAGCCTCAGAACGAGGTGAAGATCCTGGCCGGCGAAGACGAGAAGCCGACGACGTCCGCCAGGGAGACGCCTGAGGTATTCGACATTGGGATCGACGGGGAGACGTTCTTCCGCATTCGGGCCTCTGCGGCTGGTTTCACTGCGGCGGAGCGCACGCGGATCGTGTACGCCCGGCTGATCCACATTATCTCCTACGGCGAGATCGATCCCGGGGCGGTGCGGATCACGCGCGTGCGGGGCAAGCCGACGATCTACGCGGGCAACGTGCGCCTGGTGACCGTCTACCCCAGTGATGTGGAGGCGACGAACGCGGAGTCGATGGTGCAGCTCGCGAAGATCTGGGCGGCCTCAACGGCGTGCTGCCTGGAGCAGTTTGCGCCCTGGTCGCGTGTCGCGAAGGAGGAGTAGGCCCAGAGAACCGTGAAGTGTGCAGACGCCCCGTCGGAGGATGGGGCGTTTGCCGTGTACGGAGAGCCGGGTCCAGGTAGGGCCATGGCTCCTGATCGGAGTCGGGTCTTACGTCTCCTCGAGCAGATCGTGGTAGACGGCGATGAGAGCCCGAGCGGCGCTGGTAGAATCGAAGGCGCGGGTGGGATCGGGATGGCGGCCGCCGTCGCGCCGAGCGCCGGACGTCGGCGTAGCCCAGCTCTCCGAGAGGTCGTAGAAGTCCGTGGAGACCAAGAAGGGGGAGCCACCGGGGCTGGCGACAGGCTCATCGGACGGCTCCATCCGCTCTGCAGTAGCCTGGAGCTGGCGGATGATTGCCGCGCCGAGCGCATCTGGGCCATCGGCGGGTGCGATGGTGACCTCCGCGGCGTCGGGCAGCATCTCGTGCACCTCCCCGCCCTCAACCGCGACCACGCCGACTCCGTGCGAGAGCGCCTGCAGTGCCAGCATCCCGGAAGGCCAACCCGGCTGCGGAGCCACAAGCACGTTGAGGGCGGAGATGGCGGCGTCGAAGCGCTCGCCGGGGTCCACGAAAACGCTGGCCCCCATCAGACCGCGTTCATGGGCGAGGTCGTGATAGCGTCCGCGGTCAACGTCGGACCCGATGAGCACGAACTCCAGACTGGGATACTCCATACACACATGCGCGGCTGAATCGAGGAAGGTTACTACCCTACCGAATGATGTTGAGTCCGCGACGCAGCCCACGATTGCAGCCGACGAGGTCATCCCCAGGAGTTGCCGGCGCCGCCCGAGGTCCATCGAGTCCGGGGGGCGGGCGCGGGAGATGCCGTACGGCACGATCTCGGCACGGTCGGGAGCAGCTTTGTCAACGGCCGAGAGTTGTGCTCGCTGCGTCTCGGTCGGGACGACAACACTGTCAGCTCGGCGAAGGACCCAGCGATAGGCCTGCTTCCGCAGGCCGACGCGGGGATCGTCGCGCAGCAGATGCGGAAGGAAGTGTGGCGAGCAGACGACTGGAACGGGGCGGGGGAGCCCTCGGGCGGCCAGGATAGCTCCGAGGGCGGCACGGAAGCCGTGGGCGTGCAGGAGCATGGGGGCTTCGGCGCGGAGGGACTCGGCGAGGTCCCGAGCGTCGGCCCACCGGGCACGGAGTGAGGTGCCGGAGGGCTCGGGGGCCTGCCGGGACGGGACGCCTGCGGCGGAGAGCCTGCGACGGAATCGCCTGTTGAGCGGCGCTATGACCCGGACCTCATAGGCCCAGGAGCGCAGCACCGCGGTCAGGGCGGCGACCTCCTCCTCTGCAGGCGGTGATGTGCGGCCGACAACCTGCACGATCTCCTGTCCGTCGACGTCCACTGCCACTGAGCGATGCAGCCTCGCTCGTCATGCCTTCACGCGGCCGGTTCGTCTCTGCCCTAGCGGGCGTCAGGGCACCTTATACCACACGGTGACCCGGAAGGCAATGAGTGACACGCCGGAGGGGCGTGACGGTTTCAGTGGGACGCCTGGTTGGGGCGGGGCGTAGGCAGGGCGCATTTCCGCAGGGCACGGAAGCGGGAGGGAGCTGGTCGCAGCAGTAACGCAAGCGTCTGACGGGATGCGAGTTTCGCGTGCCGGCGGAAGCGCGAGCGAGCGCGCCCGGCTCCAGCACTGACTCCGGCCTGCGAGTGCTCCATCCGAGACTTACGATCTGAGGCCGCACCGTGGGGCTTGACAAGGGGGGAATAGTGGAGTATATTGGTCCAGAATAGATATGGAGCTGATCAAGCGGAACACGGGCTATGGGCTGCGCGCGCTGCTTCACATGTGCTCGCGTGAGAGCGATGAAGCGGCCACGGCCGAGGAGCTGGCGGAGGCGGCGGACACGACGGTTGACTTCATGCACAAGATCATGCGGTCGCTGCGTGAAAGGGGGATCGTGACGAGCAAGCCAGGGCCCGGGGGAGGCTTCCGACTGGCGCGGACGCCGGATGAGATCGATCTGCTGGAGATCGTGGTGGCAGTGCAGGGCGCCTTTGAAGTGAATCGC
>JBNGDZ010000272.1:0-6806 GCA_049975765.1 Armatimonadota bacterium | reverse complement strand
CCGCCGAGAGGTCTGGAGGGGAAGATGGGTAACATCGGGAATACACAAGGCCAGGTTATGGACGACCGCTGGTATGCGTTTGAGGTCGCGTGGGGATGGTGCGCGGTACGCCGCTCGGCGCGCGGGCTGATAGCCACTGCGCTGCCGAGCGAGGACCGGCGCTCGGCGATTGAGCGGGTGGCCGGCGATGGAGTTGAGGAGCGCAATGACGCGGTTCTCACGCGGGCCGCGTCACTGCTGACGGAGTACTTCGCCGGTCGGCCCGTGTCCTTCGATCTGCCGCTTGACCTGCGTGACAGAGGGCCCTTCGGTGTGCGAGTGCTGGAGGCGTGCGGGCGGATCCCCTGGGGCGAGACGTGGAGCTATGGCGAGCTGGCGGCGGCCGCGGGCTCGCCGCGGGGGGCGCGGGCGGCGGGGCAGGCCCTGGGGCGGAATCCGCTGCCGATCGTCGTCCCGTGCCACCGGGTCATCGGCGCCGGCGGGAGCCTGGTTGGCTTCGGAGCGGGGCTGGAGATGAAGGCCCGTTTGCTGAGGCTTGAAGGGATTCGTGTGGCGGGCTTGGAAAGGGGCCGCTGACGGCCACGGGGCACGCGAGCCCCGAACCGCGTTCGGTTGACACGGGCCATGCGTTTGCGTAGAATGGCTGGGACGAGCCGAAGCGGCATCAGACTGGGCAAGCGCCCGTTCGTCACTCGTGTGATCCGTGCGAGAGGCGGACGTGTCATGGTGTGTCGGCGGTTGCGAGGCCGGCGCCCAACAACGCAGCGAGAGGTGGCCTACTGACATGCGTCTTCGGATGGCGACCCGATTCGCAGTACTCCCCATTTGTGCGATCATCCTCCTCGGGCTCGTTGCCCCCCAATCGCAGGCCTCGGTGACGATCGAGTTGGGTGACTACAGGGCGCTGGCGCTCGACTTCGTCCAGAAGAAGTTCGGCCTCTCGCGGCAGCAGGCCCTGTCGGTGATGCATCGCTACGAGCAGATGCACGGCGACCGCATCATCAACCGGCTGGACCTGCCCGAGGGAGCCGTCCTGGACTTCGTGACCGTGGACGGTGCCGCCGCCGATCCTGACACGGCAGTTACCTACGATGGCTCGGGAGTGCTGCGCACCGCGCATCCGGCGTTGTTCGGCGAGTGGATCAGGGAGGTCCTCGAGAACGCTCCACCGCAGGAGCGCAAGCACATCCAGCAGAGCATCCGGCAGGCTCTGGAGCGGGGCTGGTTCATCGATGGCCTGACGGCCCAGCAGCGCGAGAATCTGCTCAGTTCCCGTGAGGACGGAGCGGGGCCGGTGATGCGCCCGCAGGCGACGCAGAACGTGCGCATCCTGGTGGTGCTGACCAACTTCCCGCACTGGAACGATCAGTCTCCCGCTCAGAACAGGTACGACACCCCCGTTGCCGGCGGGAGGGAGCATCCCCTGTCGGAGGGCTATCTCCACACCCCCGGCGGCCCTCTGAACACCAGCGACTGGGACTCCGACGGGCTCAACACACCGGCCTGGGACGCATCAGGCAGCGCCGCGGTAGGCGGGACGAACGCCGCGGTCACCAACCACCCCAGAGTCGAGTACACCGTCGATGGTCGTCGCGGCACCGCTGTGGACCTCAAGGCGGCGTGGTTCGCCCACCTCTTCGACCGCAACAACCCCATGAGCATCGCGAGCTACTACCACGCCAACTCGCACGGGCAGATCGCCATCGACGGGAATCGCAGCGACATTGTGGGGCCGCTGGAGAGCCACCATCAGCTCGATCGGCTGCCCTATCCTGAGGTCAACCGATTCGCCATTCAGCCGGGCACGCCGGTGATCCGCGACATCGAGTCCGGCCCCAACTACCTGGGCGTCCCGGGGCTGCGCGGGCTCAGCGCCGACAGCGGCACGGGCACGATCGCCACCCTCGGCTACGGGGGGCGCATCAGCGTGTCGGGCGTGCAGCAGTGGGATCCCGACGCCGCGGCGTGGAACGACATCGCCATCACGTCGGGCCAGACTGACGCCTACGAGCCGCGCCGGTACATCGCGGTCACCGAGGGCTTTGACGCGAACGCCAGGCTTCGAGCCTACGTCGGGGGCGTGCTGGTGGAGTTCACGGCGGATGTGGGCTTTAGCCTCGACACAGATGATCCTCAGGGCGCCGGTGCCAGCCTGCTGACGTCAGATGATGTTCTGGGCGGCGCACCGGGCAACCGGCTGCTGTCGATGTGCTACTACACTCACGACCACATCGCACGCAGCGGCGCGCTGGGAGAGCGGCCGTATCAGCTCCGCCACCTGGAGAACACCAGCGGGCGGGTGGATGACATCGGGGGCACCGTGGACAGTGGCCGGTGGCACTACCCTCGCCCCAAGCCTCTGGATCACGACCCGCAGGACCACAGCTACCCCAATATGGGCTTTTTCGAGAGCGCCTCCTCCAATGGCGGGCACACCTACGCGGCGTGGACTGCCGACGTGCGGGAGATGTTGCAGGACGAGGGCTTCGCCACCGACATATATGACCTCACCATCTACCTGTACCCGTCTGACAGCGCCGGCGGAATCGATTCCGGCGGCACCTCCGGACCGTGGAGCGGGACGCATGTGTTCATCCCCAACTCCGCGGTGGTGCTGCCGTCGGACGCCGGCCTCTATCTGACCGCGCACGAGCTGGGACACGCCATCGCCGAACTGCCCGATCTCTATGACTGGGACTTCTACCGCAACCTGGCCGGCGCCAGCCCCCCGCACTTCGTGTCGAATATGATGGGGCCCTACAGCGTCATGGCCGCCGGGCGGCGGATCGACGCCTTCAGCAAGATCCTGGCCGGGTGGGTGACGCCGATCGCGGTGACTGAGGACATCTGGCGCGCCGAGATTCCCGAGATAGAGGGGACGCTGGAGGATCCGGTGGTCTACAAGCTGCCCGGCCGTCCCCACTACATCGCCAATGAGATTCCGCCTGAGGAGTGGCGGGAGTTCTATCTGGTTGAGAACCGCAACCGCACAGGCGAGAGCTACTTCGGCGACATCTCGCCGCGGGGCCTGTACATCTACCACGTTGACACGCGCTTTGGCCAGTACGAGGAGATCTCGCCACTGGTGATCGTGGAGCAGGCCGACGGCCTCTATGAGCTTGAGGGCAACACGGTCGGCAACTGGGGCGACCTCGAGGGCGACCCCTTCCCCGGCTCCACCGATAACCGCGACTTCACGCAGTTCAGCTCACCCGACAGCTTCAGCCACGGCTGGCTGTCCGGGATCGGCCTGAACGAGGTGCGGCCGCAGACGCTGATCCCGCCGGACCCGCCGCCGGGATCGCTGCAGCCGGGGACGGCGACCGAGAGCTTCGCGCGCGTCGCGAACATCTCCACGCCTGCGCGGACCATGCTCGCCGACCTGCTCGTTGTGCCACGCGAGGTCATCGTCACCTCAGTCCCCATCCCCGATCAGCCCGCCAGCGTGCTGCAGGGGACCGAGGACTACCTCATGATGCATCTGCACCTGGACAACGACAGCGAGGCCCCGAACCTCTCGCGCGGCGACGTGGAGCTGGCGACGATCCGGCTGGACGAGGTCGGCTCCTCGCAGGATGACCTGGACGTGGCCCGTATCTCGCTGTTTGACGACACCGACGGCGACGGCCAGTTCGACCCGTCCGTGGACACGCGCATCGCCACGACGAGCCTCCAGAACCAGGCAGCGTACTTCACCGACCTCAACTACCGCATCCCGCTGGACGAGGAGCGGGACCTGTTCATTACCTTCGACATCAGCCCCACCGCCGACGCCCTCACCGGCGTCTCGCTGGGCGCGGGGATGGCGACCTTCGACTACATCCGGCCGGAGGTGCCCGGGGCGGTGCAGCGCCGCGAGAGGCAGGAGATCACCGACACGAGTAACGGCCTCGGCGCCTACCGCTTCCCGATCAACTCCCAGTTGGTGGACATCGAGGAGGACCCCGACACCCTGACGGTGACGCCGATCAGCCGCGCACCGGTCGATGGGTCGCCGGAGGAGAGCGGCCTTCGGGCCATCGAGCCGGGGCAGGAGGACACGCCGATCCTGTCGCTGAACCTGGAGGTGGATCAGGACCGGGCGGCCGTGACGAGGATCAGGGTGGATGAGACGGGCACGATGGACTCCGTCTCCCACATCACCTCCACGAAGCTGTATCTCGACGCCAATAATGACGGTCAGGTGGATGGGGGCGACACGCTGCTGGACGAGACCACCTTCGCGCGCGTCGGCGGCGTCGAGCGGGCGTCGTATGACATCCAGGGCACCCCGGTGGTGGTGACCGACGGCTCGCCGAAGTCGGTGCTGATGACCGTCACGCTGTCGGAGAACGCGCCGCTTGAGCTGCCGCCGCTGACGGTGCAGCTCACGCTGGAGGACACCAGCTACATCACGCTGCGCCAGTCCGAGGACATCGTGTCGGACGAGAACTTCCCGATGTCGTCGGAGGCCGTGGGCACGCCGGTGCCCAACGACCCACCCCCGCCGCCGACGAACCTGGCGGCGACGCAGGAGGATGACGGCAGCATCCTGCTGACCTGGGAGCTGTCCGAGGACGATCCGGAGGTCGGCGGCGAGGCCGACGTCACGGTCTACAACATCTACCGCGCGACCGATCGGGCGTCGCTGCCGGACGCCGAGCAGGCGGACGCCTACGCGTCGGTTGAGGACGGCGTGACGGAGTACGCCGATCTCAACGCGCCGCTTGGCGTGGACCTGTACTACATGATGCGCGCCTACGATGGTGTGCAGGAGGGCGACAACTCGGAGATCGTCGGGCCGGTGCAGGCGGTTGACCTCATCCCGCCGCAGCTCTCGGACTTCGACCCCGAGCAGGGCGAGGACGGGGTGGCCCGCGACACCACCATCGCCTTCACTGTCACCGATAACGCCTCCGGTGTGGATCAGGAGTCGCTGGTATTGCTCGTTGATGACACGGACGTCACCGAGGCAGAGGAGACGGAGATCACCGGCTCTGCGCGGCAGATCAGGGTGGAGTACGATCCGCCGGAGGACTACGAGTACCTGCAGACGGTGCAGGTGCAGGTGCGCGTCGCGGACCTGGCCGGGAACATCAATCCCGGCGCGGACCAGTTCGTCAGCTACAGCTTCACGACCGAGGGTCCGCCCACGTTCTGGATCGCCGGCGTGGTGACCGACCAGAACGGGGAGCCCGAGGAGGGCGTGAAGGTCCAGGCCGGCAAGCTCTTCGACATGACGGACGATCAGGGCCAGTATCAGGTGACGGGCCTGGCCGCCGGGACCTACGAGGTGCGGCCCTCCAAGGATGGTCGCTCCTTCATGCCCGAGATGCGGCAGGTGACGGTGGGGCCCAGCCAGGTGGCCATCAACTTCACTTCGGTCCCCGGCTACGACATCTCCGGGACGGTGGAGGACTCCAACGGCAACGGGCTGCCGGGCGTGACGGTCAGCGACGGCCAGCACAGCGATATCACCAGCCAGGACGGCTCCTGGGCCATCGAGAACGTGCCTGCCGGCAGCTACGAGGTCACGCCGCAGTTCGCCGGCTACGTCTTCACCCCGTCCACGGCATCAGTGGTGGTGGGCCCGGATGAGGGAGACGCCACCGGCATCACCTTCGTGGGCCAGGTGGAGACCTTCGACATCACCGGAGCCATCCGGACCAGTAGCGGTGAGCGCCTGGCCGGTATCAGCGTGGACGCGCTGCAGGGCGGCACCGTAGTGGCGTCCGCGACCAGTGGGGTCAACGGCTCCTACAGCATCGTCGGCCTGGCCCCGGGCAACTATACGGTTCGGCCCGATGACGAGGACTACGCCTTCCAGCCCGAGGAACGCAACCTGGACGTGGCAATCGACCTCTCGGACGTGGACTTCGTCGCGGCGCCGCTCTACAGCATGCCACTGGCCGCGGGTCTGAGCTTCGTGTCGGTGCCGGTGGAGCCGCTGAATCCGGATGTGCAGGCGGCCTTCGGCGACGACGTGCAGGTCGCCAGGTGGGATCCGCAGAACAGCCCGCCCTATCTGGAGGCCCCGTCGAACGACCCGCTGATGCGCCTGGGCGTGGGGAGGGGCTTCTGGGTCAACAGCCCCGACCAGCGGACCGTCAGCGTGGCGGGCGAGGTCTATCCCAGTGACGAGGGGCTGGTCGTGAACGTCGCGGGCGGCTGGAACATGCTCGGGAACCCCTACGAGCGCGGCCTGCCGTGGGAGCGGCTCGTCATCCCGGAGGGGAGCCCGGCGTCCGCCTACGGGTTCATCTACGACAGCGCCGTGGGCACCTACAGGCTGGTCAGCACCGCCGCCGGTCTGGGCGGGCTGACATCGGTGCCCATCAATGCGGGCTTCTGGCTGAAGGCGGGCGCCGCCACGCAGGTGACCATCAATGCGCCCGGCGCCGCGCCGGCCTCGGCGGAGGTCGTGGAGCGGGCGGCGCGGAAGCCGTCCGAGGACGCCTGGATCGTGCCGGTGGTGGCACGGGCGGCAGGAGTGGTGGACGCCTGCAGCTACGCCGGGGTGCTTCCGCAGGCCGGCGGCGATCCCGCCGCGTACGAGATCGACAACCCGCCGGCCATCGGCCCCTTCGTGGACGTGTACTTCCTCGACGACGGCGGTGGGCGGCAGGCGGTGGACGTGCGACCCGCAGCCGCAGCCAGTGAGAGCTGGCAGTTCGAGGTGGCGACCGACATGGCGGGCGTGGAGGTGGAGGTGCTGCTGCCCGACCTGTCCGAGGTCCCCGCCGACAAGACCGTCATCCTGGTGGACGAGGCGGCCGACAAGCGCGTCTACGCCCGGACGCTGACGGCCTACAGCTACGACTCGGGCG
>JBNGDZ010000271.1:4122-6824 GCA_049975765.1 Armatimonadota bacterium | reverse complement strand
GGCCTCGATGGTGTCCGCGAGGCTGCGGGCCTCCTGCGCGGCGGCCGCCGCGCGGTCGGCCTCCCCCATCTCCCGCAGCAGCTCCGACCAGCACTGCAGGGCCCGCAGCAAAAACAGGTTCAGGCCGGCGCTGACGCCCCGGCGTTCGAGGCCGGGATGGGGGAAGTTGTGCCAGCCCAGCCCCGGATGGTCGATGAACAGCGTGCCCTCCCCGCGCTCGTGGGCCGCCACGGCGTCAAGCTCCACGAGGCCAGAATCGCCCCGGCGCTCGCGATACCAGTCCAGGACGCGCTCCACGGCAGCGTCAAGATGCATCGCCACCGAGAGGTCGCCGGTGTTCCACCAGTAGGCGTAGAGGCCCCACGGCATTACGAGGGAGTAGTCGAAGAGGACCTGGCCGAGGCTGGAGAAGACCGAGGCGGGGAGCTGGCCGTCCTCGTACTGGGCGGGCTCGGCGGACAGCAGCAGGTGCCTGAGGTGCCTCGCATCGCCGGTCATCCAAAGCGTCCAGAGGCCGATCCAGGTGGCATCGCCCCAGTAGGCCGCCTGCTCGCGCGTGGGGCAGTCTACATGCACCTCCTGGGTGCCGACCTGCAGCGTGTGCCGACCGATCTCCCAGATGCGGTTCAGCGCCTCGCCAGTTTCGCCGTCCGCCACCCGCCAGCGCGCCGCCCAGTCCAGCTCGGCCTCCCGCCGCCGCACGCCCAGCCGGAGGATGGTCACCGGGCTATCGAAGCCGCGGAAGACCGCGTGCAGGAAGCGCAGGCCGTGCCACGCGAAGGTCTGCCACTGCTGCCGCCCGGCGCGCGTGACGTAGCGCTGGGCGTACCTGCAGCCCTTGCGCAGGCACCAGGGTCGCCCGTGACGCAGCAGCTCCGCGGGGCACAGATCGATGCGCCCGCCGGCTGGGGCCTCGATGCCCAGTTCCAGATGGCCGACGATCTCGCGGCCGAGGTCCAACGTCAGCGCCAGCCCCTCGTCAGGGCGCAGCTCCAGCGGCCGGGCCCGGGTGAGGGCGGCTGTCACGTGATCCGGAAGCTCCCCGGGCAGCGGCTCCAGGGGCTCCTCGTCGAGGAAGGCGGTGAGCTCCGGCTCGTCGCCGGCTTCGGGGGCCTGGTCGCCGGCGGTCCAAGCTCCCGCGATCTCCGTTGCCCTCACGAAGCTCTCTTGCAGAAGGGGCCTCATGCGGGGGATCAGCCGCCGCTCGGGCACGTCCACGAGGACTGCTGCAGGCCACCGGGAGTCATCGAAGTGCGGGCGCGTCCATCCGACCGGTGCCCGGCGGGCATCGTAGTACTCCGTCCAGGCCACCGCGCCGCTGCGGCGGGGTACATCACGCTCCCATGCCTCCGAGGGCATGGCTCGCCAGGACTCGTCGGTCCCGACCGTGCCGGTGCCGCCGGAGAGGTCCTCCCAGCGAAGCTCGGCCAGCACACCGGCCCGGCCCTCAGGACGGGAGTGGCTGGTGACGCCCCACCAGTGGCCGAGGACACAGATGACGTTCCTGCCGGCGCGCAGCAGCCCGGCGACGTCATGCTCATCGACCGGCCTGACCTGATCCACGAACGGCCCCGGCCCCCGACCGACGAAGCGACCGTTGACCCAGAGCTGATAGCTGGTGTCGGCGGTGACGCGCAGCCGGGCGAGCGCGGCGGCGTCCGCCATCTCGAATTCGCGGCGCAGATAGCAGTAGGCGTTCGGGTGCGGACGCCCGGCCCAGATCCAGCCTGCCTGTAGCTGCATGAAAGGGACCTCCAGTACGAGGGCGAACTGGCGTCGGGAGTAGGTTCCACGCTCAACGGGGCCCCGCCTGCACGATGACCCGATCCATGGGTGCGCGCGGGCTCAAGCGACGGGAAGGTATGGGCGTCTTGACAGGCGTGCAAGCCGCCAGTATAGTGGTCACACGCGCAACACTCCGTTAAGGTAGGAGGAGGTCTGGTGATGGTCCGGAGAGGCTTCACCCTGATTGAGCTGCTGGTCGTGATTGCGATCATCGCGATCCTGGCAGCGATCCTGTTCCCGGTCTTCGCGAGGGCGCGCGAGAAGGCGCGCCAGGCGTCATGCCTGTCCAACGTCAAGCAGCTTGCGATGGGGGCCATGATGTATATCCAGGATTATGACGAGACGCTCTTCACGTGGTCTAGCTCTCAACCGTCGCCCCTGCACCCGCACGCGGCAATATACCCCTACGTCAAGAACCTGCAGATCTATACGTGCCCGAGCACCGGGGCCACGGGTCGCATCACGGAGGACATGTGGGGTCCCGAGTACGCCGGCTGGGACTGGTACCGTGTCAGCGACGACCCGCTGAAGTTCTTCCCCGGGCCCGTTAGCAGGGGGTACGCCTTTGCCTGTAACGGCACGATGCTGTTCACACATGGGACGACACGCACCCCACGCAAGCTCGCGGACTCCACTCGCCCTGCGGAGGTCATAATGCTGGGCGATGCCGTGCACATCTGGGGCGGGCGGGGTGCGATTCTGTGGGCCAACATGTGCTGCGGCTATCACTCCTCCAACCCCGCGCGGCAGGCCGATTCGGATGACGACTCCAGGCACAATGGCGGCGAGAACCTGGGCTTCCTGGACGGCCACGCCAAGTGGGCACGGTCGGGCGCTGCCTACGCCGACGGGCTGTGGAACTGGAAGTAGACCGACGGGCCGACTGACCATCTCGGGGCAGCGCTCGTATGGTGGAT
>JBNGDZ010000271.1:2735-4112 GCA_049975765.1 Armatimonadota bacterium | reverse complement strand
TCGGGTGTCATTCTCAGCGGCGCTGCCCCGCGCCCTTCCTCCCGACCGGCCTGGTCCTGAAGCTGCCCGGAGAGAGGGCCGGTGAATGCGTGCCGGGCGGCTCCCGCTGCGACGCTCCCCAGCGCTGACTGTCGGGCTCCCCACTCTCTGCTGCGGACACGCCTGCCTTGACATCAACCGATGCGGTGCGTATCATGGTTGCGCGTTCAACAATCCACAAGGACGCACAGGAGGAGATCCACTGATGCGGCGCAGAGGCTTCACCCTGATCGAACTGTTGGTCGTCATTGCGATCATCGCGATCCTGGCGGCGATCCTGTTCCCAGTCTTCGCAAGGGCGCGGGAGAAGGCGCGACAGACGTCCTGTCTGTCCAACGTCAAGCAGCTTGCCCTGGGGACCCTGATGTACGTCCAGGACTACGATGAGACGCTGTTCACCTGGTCCAGCGAGCAGCCGTCTCCTCTGCACCCAGCCGCCGCGGTCTACCCTTACGTCAAGAACTTGGCGATCTACACCTGCCCCAGCAGTGGCGCGACGGGGCGCGTCACTGAGGCGGACTTCGGTGGCGAGTACGTGGGTTGGGACTGGTACAGGGTCAAGGAGCCGCTGAAGCTCTTTCCCGGGCCCGTCAACCGTGGATACGCCTGGGCGAACAGCGGGACCATGCGGTTCACTCACGGCGCGCCCTCCGCGCCGTACACACTCGCCGCCTGCGACTACCCGGCAGAGAAGATCATGTTGGGAGACGCGGTGCACATCTGGGGCGGCCTGGGAACGATCGCGTGGGCGAACGGCTGCTGCGGTTGGTCCGGGTCGAGGATCGCCCCCGAAGACGGGTCGTGGTCGCGGCATAACGGCGGCGAGAACGTGGCCTTCGTCGATGGCCACGGGAAGTGGCTCGCATCCAGGACGATATACGGCGACCGGTCCAACGTCTGGTACTGGTAGCGCGCTCATCTGGCAGGAGCAGCGCCGGGCGGCAAGATCAGGGGGGCTGCCCTCCGACTGTGCCCGCGGCTAGAGCTCTGCCCGGAGGCGCCTGGGGGTTTCTCGCGCGGCGACCGCCCCGCCAGGCGCCTCCCGACCGTCTTCGTTGTGGGAAGCCGCCGCCCTCGCCGGCTTGTGGCGCGTAGGGCCACTGGACCCTTGGGACACGCCAGGCGGTACATGCGCGGGCGAGGGCGCCCGCACTCCAGAGTGCTATGCCGGTGTGCGGAGGCGGTTGGGCGTCTCTCCCTGGAGCCGCAGCCCCGCCCGGGGCTGGCGGTCTTCCGAGGCCGGCTCGGGCACCAGCGTGGTTTGACACCGCCTCTCGGCGGGAGTACAATGCGTCCGGTCCGCCCGGTTACAGGCACAGGGAGGGCGTTGCCATGGTC
>JBNGDZ010000271.1:0-2725 GCA_049975765.1 Armatimonadota bacterium | reverse complement strand
CTGTGATGAGTGCCGGGTGAAGTATCCGATCCGCGACGGCATCCCCATCATGCTCGTGGACGAGGCGGAGCGGCTGGAGGAGGGCGAGCAGAGCGAGGAGAGCTGACGCGCGCCTTCGCGCGACCCGCCTGGCTACCGCGGCGCTCAGACCCGACCCCGCCGACGCACCATCCCATCGGCCGCCCGTGAGGGCGGCTTGAACAACGTCATCGCACCCTATCATGGAAGCTCCCCCACCCGACGTCAGCGTCTGCATCGTCAGTTGGAACGTCGCTGACGACCTGCGGGCATGCCTGGAGGCGGTGCGCGCACAGCACACCCCGCCCAGCTTCGAGATAATCGTGGCCGACAACGCCTCCAGCGACGAGTCGGTGGCGATGGTCCGCGAACACTTCCCTGAGGTGCACCTGATCGTCAACGAGGAGAACCTGGGCTTCGCCCGGGCGTGCAACCAGACGCTGCGGGCGGCCCGCGGGCGGTATCTGCTGATGCTCAATCCGGACACGGTGCTGCAGCCGGACGCGCTGGAGAGGCTGGTGGCCGTGGCGGACGCGCACCCGGAGGCGGGGATCGTGGCACCCAGGCTGGTGTACCCCGACGGCTCGCTGCAGTACTCCTGCCGCCGCTTCCCGACCATCACGGCGGCGATCTTCCGCAACACGCTCCTGGGCCGGCTCTTCCCCAACGCCACTTCGGCCTCGCGGTATGTGATGGCCGACTGGGACCATGAGACCGAGCAGGAGGTGGACTGGGCCTCGGGGGCCTGCCTGCTGGTCAGACGAGAGGCCTACGAGGAGGTCGGGGAGCTGGACGAGGGCTTCGTGTGGGGCTCCGAGGACGTGGACTACTGCCTGCGGATGCACGAGGCCGGCTGGACGGTGCTCTACTCCCCCGTGACCACGGTAGTGCACGCTGTGGGGCGCAGCAGCGACCAGGCCGTGATCCGCACCATCCTCCGCACCCACCGGGGGATGTTCCGGCTCTACAGCAAGCACTTCGCCCCGAATCCGCTGGCGAAGGCGCTGGTGTTTGTGGGCGTATGGCTGCGAGGCGGGCTGCTGGTCGCGAGCTGGTACGCGCGATGGTTGGTCGTGACGGTGACCGCACCGATCCGGCGCCTGTGGAGGCGGTGGCGGTGAGGGCGGTGGCGGACTGGCTTGCCGACGCGACCCGGGTGGCCGCGCTGGCGCTGGTGCTGGCGCTCCCCTGGTTCGCCGGCTACATGTTCCAGGACCGGGTGCTGATCGCCGGAGTGCTGACGCTGGTGGTGGGCCTGCTGGCGTGCGTCGCGGCAGCGCTGGGGGCCGGCAGCATGCGTGCGGGTGTGGGCGCCATCGCCTGGCCGCTGGGGGGCTTTCTGGCCTGGTCGGCGCTGTCCACCGTCTTCAGCGTCTATCTGCACGCCGGTCTGGTGAGCATGCTGCAGCTGGGCGGCTATGTGGCGATCCTGTGCGTCTTCGCATCGCTGTTCCGGGAGCATCGCTGGCGGCGGGCGGGGTGGGCGAGCATCGCGGCCGCCGGGGCCGTGGAGGGGATCGCGGGCCTGCGCGAGTGGACGCAGACGGTCATCTTCCAGGGCGATCTGAGCTGGCGCATCTTCGGCACTATGTACAACCCCAACGTGGTGGCGGGCTATCTGCTGGCATGCCTGCCGGCGGCGGCTGTGGTGCTGGCGCTGGCCTGGCACAACGCGAGGGAGGATGATCAGCGCCCGCGGCTGGCGCTGATCGCGGCCGGCTTTGCGGCGGTGATCCCGTGCGCGGCGCTGCTGCTGACGGGCTCGCGGGCGGGGATGCTGGGCGCAATGCTGGGCGCGGCAGTGCTGGCGGTGGCGTCCCCGAATCGCATTCGCGGCCGATGGGTGGTGGGGGGCCTGCTGCTGGTGGTGCTCTTGGCCGTGGCCGCGCCGCCGATTCGCAGCCGCCTCCTCTCAGCCACCACGCAGTCGCACTCCGCCATATTTCGATGGTATACCTGGGTGGGGACGGCGCGGATGGTCGCGGCGCGTCCCATGGTAGGCTTCGGCCCCGGCACATTCGAGCACGCCTACTCCCTGTACGCTGTGACAGGCTTCACCCGCATGGCGCATCAGACGCCGCTGCAGATCGCCGCCGAGGCGGGCATGCCGGCGCTGGCGCTGGTGCTGGCGGCGGTGGGGATGCTGCTGCGCCGCATGTGTGACGGCCTTCGAGCCGGCGGGCTGCAATCGGTGGAGGTGGCCACAGGCCTGTCGGCGATGGCCGCGCTGGGCCTGCAGAACCTGGTGGACTACACGTGGTACGTGCCGGCGGTGGGACTGACGCTCTCGGCGGCGGTGGGGCTGGCGCTGGCCGCGGCGCGTGGGGAGGAGGCGACGCCGACAGCAGGGAGCAGGGCCAGGCAGTGGCTGTACTGGCCGCTGGCTGTGATGCTGGCCGTCGGGACGGTCGGGGCAGGGATCGGCCTGCGGGCTGAGGTGCTCGCCGAGCGCGGGCGGGCGCTGCTCGGTCAGGGGCGGTATCGCATGGCCGCCGGGTGGCTGCGGCAGGCTGCGGAGATCGACCCTCTGGACGCCGAGATCTGGGAGGATCTGGGCCAGGCGGCCGCGGGAACGAGGCCGGGAGGCCTGCAGCGCGCGGTGGAGGCCAGGCTGCGGGCGGCGGAGCTGAATCCGCTCAGCGCCGGGAACTATCTGGGCCTGGCGTGGCTGTATGAGGCGATCGGGGACGAGGAATCGGCACTGCGG
>JBNGDZ010000270.1:0-6847 GCA_049975765.1 Armatimonadota bacterium | reverse complement strand
GCGCCGGCCCATCCAGCACCGCCTCGAACGCCGCATCGCCACCCGGCTCGACGAACTCCACCGCCCGCGAAACCTCCGCCAGCGCCCGGGGGCGACGCACCACGAAGCTCGTGGCGCCCCAGGTCAGGCATCCGCCCCGCTCCCGGATGATGACCTCCGCGAAGTGCCGCCCGACCGCCAGGCCCTCCGGCAGCGCGAACCGCGCCTCAGCCTCGCCATCCGACAGCTTTAGCCGCTGGCTTTCGGATGCCACCGCCGAGCCATTGCTGCCGCGCAGCGTCACCTCCACCTCAAGCCCCTCGTGTGGCCGGTCGGCGGTCAGCCGCATCGCAAGCTCCGCGCCCGCCTCCGCAGGCAGCTCCAGCAGCTCATCGCCGCCGGCAATGCCAAGCTGCGCGATCAGGGCGTCCGGCTCCATGCCCGCCGCCCACAGGACCGCTCGGCCGGTCAGCATCAGGTAGTACTCCAGCGGCCAGGGGTGCTCCCACTTCCACGCGTGCTCGCTGCCGGTGGGCGGGGCGAGGTAGGTGTGGTTGCTCCCGCCCGCCAGGTTCAGCAGCACGATCCGACCCTCGCCGAACTGGCGGGTATCGACCAGCGCGTCGGCGGCCTCCTCGCGCGAGCCGAAGCCCCCCCATGCAGGCAGCGCCGTAAGCGGCAGCGCATGGGCGATGAAGCCGCCGTCGTTGGCCTCAGAGGCCACCTCCAGGGCCCGCTCCAGGTGCTCGTTGCGCCCGTTCTGGTGGTAGGTGAGCACGAGGCCCACACCGCTGCGCACCTGCCGCAGAATCTCATACTCCACCTCCTGGGGCAGGATCTTCCAGTGGAGGTTGCCCACCACGATGACCTCGTGGCGCGCGTTGAGCTTCTCCAGCATCCGGGCCTTCACGTCCTCGGGCGAGAGGCCCACGATCCTCGTGACGCGGTCCTCGCCGCCGCCGAGCTGGTCGCGCAGGTACGTGCCCACCTGATCGAACTGCAGATCCAGGCGCTGCGCCAGCTCCACGGTGTCGCGGTGGCAGGCCCTGGGCGCGATCATCAGTCCCCGGATCGGTCCGCGGTAGTAGGGCCTGCCCCACTGCACGTGGGGGGTGACCACGTCCATGGTGACCTCATGGAACTGCGGCTCGTACTCCGTGGGGCGCGCCAGTGCTGCCGTCCCCACCATCAGCGCCACCGCCATCAGGGCAAATCGCGTCTCCATCTCGATCACCTGCCGGATGCGACATCGGCGAACAGCAGCTCGAACCGGACCTCCCACAGAAGCTCCTGAGCCTCTGACCGCAGCTCCGCGAGCCTGACCTTCAGCTCCTGAAGCTCCATGGCGTCAACGCCCCTGGGCCAGACGCCCCAGAGAAGCACTGCCGCCTGGTCCGCCAGCTCATTGAACCTGGCCACCAGCGCGTCGCGCCGCTCCGACGCCAGCGGACAGGGCCTGGCCAGCAGCCTCTCCACCTCGTCCAGCGTCCGGCGCGGCGCGGCCTCGGCCTCCGTCAGCGAGGCCCGCGCAATCGCCGCATAGGGCCGGTAGTCGATCACCGCTTGAGGCAGGACCAGCCGGACGGGTCGGCTCATCGGACGCCCGCGGGCGCAGATGGGGCTTTCGGCCAGTTTCCGCAGCGCGGAGGCGGGGACGTGCGCAACGTCCGCGCCGGTGAAGATGAGGTGCCCGAAGCGCTCCGGCTCGTGGTACTGGGACTGTGTGGGCGCCCAACTGCTCCACTCCCCGTGCATCGCGCTCTCGGGCGAAGAGGCCTTGCGGTTGCGGCAGAAGTTGACGGCGAAGACGTCACCGGGCTGCGGGGGGCGGACGCCCAGAGTGGCGAACGGGATAGCCACCTCCACCGTCCAGCGGTCCTCGCCGATGTGCGTATCAGCCTGCCACGGCCCCGTCCACTCGATGTCCTCCATGTGCCGGTCGAAGCGCGCGCCGACGCAGTTGACCGCGAGCTGGTAGTAGCGCTTGTGACTGTGCGTGGGGTCGATGAACAGCTCCACGGAGTCGTCGAACCACACCTCCGCGTCGTGCCCGGCGTGCTCGCTGACGAGGCGGTCGATCAGGGGCTCGCAACATTCGAAGGCCACGTAGAGGGCGCGCCGGTCGCACATCACCCGCACCGCGGTCGGCTGTGAGGCCGGAGCGTCACTGCCCACCTTGGCGAACTCCGCCAGCGTGGCGGCGCGCTCCCAGCAGGCCTCGTCGAGGATGCCATCGATCTGCGGAGGAGCGGCCGCGGCAGGCACGGGGGCGGCGAGGATGGGCGCCTCCGCAGCGTTCGGCCACGCCGCCAGCGCCGCGCCCAGCAGCATCAAGGCTGTGCACGCCCATCCTCTTCGAGCTCGTGCAGTGCCTGTGAGGCCCGACATGGCTCTCAGACCTCCGATGCCCGGCGGGATCGATGATGGTCGCTGGCGGCCTGCGGACCGGGCCGTCAATCCGCCAGCAGCCGGCCGAAGCGGACTGTCCACATGGCCCGCTCGACCTCTGCGGCCGATGCCTCAAGCTGTTCAGTCACGGCCATCCAGCCCTGCAGATCCAGCGGCTGATCGCGCTCCAGGAACTCGTGCAGGGCCTCCAGCGCCTCTCCGGCGCGCCGGACCGTCGGCGCCACCTGCTGCCGCTCGGCCTCGGGGAGAAGCTCCAGCCCGCCCTCGAACTCGGCGAGCGCCTCGCTGATGGCCTCCTCCAGCCTGATGCTCCTCCGGGCGTAGTCGGAGCACTCGATGATCAGGCTGCGGTTCACGCCGGTGGGGGCCCCGGCGAAGACCAGGTGTCCGAAGCGCTCCGGGGTGTGGAAGCCGCCCATGGTGTCCGACCAGGCGCTCCACTCGGTCTGGCCGCCCGCCTGGCGATCCCGGCAGACGTTGAAGCCCCAGACGGCGCCCGGCGCGCCGTAGCCGCCCAGCGACTCGAAGGCCATGGCGCACTCCAGGTGCCATGCGTCCTCGCCCACCGAGCCGGCCGCCTGCCAGTCGGCGTTCCAGCCCGCCTCGAAGGCCTTCCCGTCGTAGCGTGTGCCCAGCGAGTTCGCTGAGAGCTGGTAGTAGTCGCCGTCGGGCGGGTCGGGCTGGATGAAGATCTCGATGGCGTCATCGCCCATCACCGCCGTCAGGTCGCGAGCAGTGACCTCGGCCTTGATGTTGGCCGGCTGGGGCTCGATGCAGGTGACCGCGAGGTAGAGGTTCGCATCATCGTAGGCCACCTGGAAGACGGTCTGCTGGATGTCCGCGGGGCCCTTCATCACGCGCACGAACTGGTCGGTCTTTGCTGCCTTCCGCCAGCAGGCGTCGTTCAGCTTCCCGTCGATCACGGGCCGCTCGGCCACGCGGTTGCACTCGTACACCCGCGTCTCACCGAGTTGTGCGGCCCAGGTGCAGCCGGCGGCGATTGCGGCCGTCAGGCACAGCAAAGTCCTCAGCCAGCGGCTCATGGCGCACTCTCCCTTGCGGCCGGGTCTCAGATCATCCAGGCAGCTCGAACGTCGCGCGGGCGGTCTCGCCGCTGATGACCTCTCGGGCCTGTACCGTCCAGGTGCCGGACGCGTCATTGAGCGCCATCGGCAGGTAGGTCACGCCGGTGCCATCGCTCAGTGCAACGTTGCGGGCGTAGTGCCTGCGCTCCGTGCCGTCCGGCCCGATGACCGTCATGTGCACCCAGTGCCGGCCCGGCGCGTCCGTCTCAGCGACCAGTCGCATCGGGCACGCGACGACCCAGTGTGTCTCCCGCTCGTTGGCCTTCACGGCTCCGCGCTGCACGTTCAGCCGCAGGCCCTCCACCCGATACGGCAGCCGTGCGAACAGCTTCCCGCGCGAGGGCACGAACTCGCTCTCCCAGGCGGCCACCTCGCCGTAATACTCCCCGGTGCGCATGTCGTAGGTGTGCAGGGCCTCATCGGTTGAGACCTCCGCGGCGACGGTGGGCTCCTCGGGGTCAGTGCGGTACTTGACGAAGCCCAGGTAGTGCACCGGCCCGTCGGCGTAGCGCACCGTCTCCAGTGCCCGCAGCGGCTCTCCGGTCAGGGTCACGGAGACCCTCGGCTGCACTCCCGCCATAGCGAGAACGCCGCGAAGGACCCGCCAGTGGTCCAGTGCCTCGGGCTCCAGCCTGGCGCGATCCGCGGCCGGAAAGCCGTAGTTGAGCAGGACCGTCCGACCTTCGCCGGTCTCGCTGAGGAGGACCAGCGGCACCTCACCGGCGTGCCCCAGCGCCTCGGCACCGTCGGCGCGGACGTTGGCGTCAACATCCAGCTCCGGCAGCTCCACCTCGCCTTCGAACATGCCATCGATGACTCCGGTCACGTCCGTGACCTGCCCGCCTCCCTCGATGCGCTCGATCCCGAACAGCTCATCCAGCAACCCCGGGGTCTCCGGCCTCCCGTGGTGATCGCAGACCGCCGGCTCCACGTCCGCGATGACCGTTCCGCCCTCGGTCACGTAGCGCCGGATGGCCTCGGCCTCCCGGGGCGAGATGGCGCGGGAGCAGGGCATCAGGAATACGGGATACTCCTCCGGGTCCAGCCCCTGGTCCTCGAGCTGCGCGTAGGCGTAGCAGTCATACTGCAGGCCCATGTCCTCCAGCAGCCGATAGGTCTGCAGCCAGATGCTGTCCAGAGCGCCCCAGGTGGGGTCCCAGGTGGCGGCATGCACGGAGGACTGCGAGTAGTGGACCGCGATGCCGTCGTGCAGCCTCTCGGCCTCCATGAGGGCCTTGGCGGGACCGCGCTTGAGCTCGGCAATCTCCTGGCTGGCCCAGCGGAAGGGGTCGTAGATGGTCATGCTGGGCGTCAGCGCATCCATGGGACAGGTGGTGAGGCCGTGGTAGACTGCGTACCACCACATGCTGTTGAAGCCGTTGAGCAGCGCACGCCACGGCCACAGCCGCTCCGAGTCCTCGGTGCGGTACTGAAAGTAGCCGCCGTACCACACGCCCAGCAAATCCTCCTCATCCGCGAAGGAGCGAACGGGCTCCCATTCCTCGGGGCGCTCGTAGAGGTTGCAGATGTCGAACACGCTCATCAGCCGCCACCAGTCGTTGCCCGAGAAGCTGGTGGTCGCGAAGGGGCCGTCGAAGCCCACCTCGGCACCGGGATGGCCTTTGCGGATGGCCTCTCGCGCCCGCGCCATCATGCGGGCGTAGACGACCTCCATGTGCCGGCGATGATCGACCCACCGGGCCGGCTGATCGGCCTCACGGGCGTTCGCCAGCGTGATGGGCTCGGCCTCGTTGAAGCTCCGGTAGTCAGTGCCCCAGGACTCGTTAAGCGCATCCACCGAGTCGTACTCATCGCGCAGCCACTGCCGCAGGTCGGCCACGCAGGTCTGCGAGAAGCACACGTCGGTGCCGCCGCGCGCGAGGAAGCACTCGTCACCGAGGGTGTAGGCCCGTGGCCTGTAGGGCCCCAGGCTCGCACCCAACTCCTCGAGTCTGCCCAGCTCCTCGGAGAGGAAGTCCGGGTCGGTCAGGCAGGGCGAACGCACCAGCTCATCTCCCGAGTAGTGGTAGCGGGTGGCGTAGGGGATGGTGTCGAAGTTGTTGCGCGCCGCCCAGGCCTGCAGCTCCGCATCCCTGGGCGAGTTCGTCATCATGTCCACGCCGCACTCGTGAAGCTGCCGGTACATCAGGCGGCGCACGAACTCATTCCCGTTAGGCACCGCGCTCCAGACCGCGTGCGCGAAGGTCCCGCGGGTGCGCTGGATGGGCGTGTAGAGCCAGGTGGTCTCCCGATCCACGGTCTCTCCAGCGACCTGCAGGCTCACCTGCACGTCCGCGCTCAGCGCGAGGGGGTTGCTCACCCGGAAGGGAACCCGCACCCCGGCCATGCCCGCGCCAAGCGGCCGGTACTTGCGGGCGATGACGCGGCCGAGGTTGTCGATCACCTCGAGGACCAGCTCATGCCCCGCCGGCATGCGTGCGCCTCCGAACTCCACCTGAGCCGTCACGGTCTCGCCCGGCTGCGCGTGGGCATTGTCCAGAGCCACCGACTGTATCGAGGGCACCGACGTAACGGTGAAGGACGCCGAGCCCCAGTTGACGATGCCCTCGTCGCTGCGCAGCGACAGGTCGGCGAAATACCTCCCCGCAGGGACGGTCGGCAGCGTAAAGCTGACCTCGGCGCCGGTTACGGGCTGCTGCTCGCTCGCGTACCGGCGCTTGTCCTCGTCCTGGAGCGTGACGTGCGCTGTGAGCCCCTCGGTGGGCCCCGACAGGAGCGCGGTCAGGCGGGTCTGCGGCAGGTCGGACCGCGCCACGGTCCCGCCGCCCACACCGATGGACTCGATCAGCGTCGCCGGCTCCCGCCCCGCCGCCCAGAGCATGGCCCTGATCGCCAGGGACTGGTAGTACTCGTAGTGCAGCTCGCGGTAGGACCAGTCGGTGGACTCGGGCGTGGGCGTCAGGAACATGAAGCGCGGCAGCCGCGAGCCGTGGTTAAGCAGCGCCATGCGCCCATCGTGGAACTGCCGCAGCTCCAGCACGTTCTCGATGCCCAGCTCATCCCACACGGGCAGCGCCTCCCACGGCACCCCGGCCGTGACGAAGGGCGCCTGAACCCTCGGCTTGGCGAAGACCCGGTCCATGATGTCGGTGCGGCCGAAGGCGCTGTAGGAGTGCACCAGGCCGGTGCCGTCGTGGACCTTCTCCATCATCTGGTAGAGCAGCTCCAGCGGGAACATGCCCCAGTCCAGGTGCCCGGTGACGATGACGTCATAGTCCCCGGCCAGCTTCTCCCGAAGCTGCGCGATCATGTCCTCGCGGGAGATGCCCTCGGCCAGCGCGTAGTGGCTGGAGGCGGAGGTCCAGCCAAGCTCCGTGTCCGAGAGGGTCATGACCACCTCGTAGTCCATGCTC
>JBNGDZ010000269.1:3898-6848 GCA_049975765.1 Armatimonadota bacterium | reverse complement strand
TGTCCGCCGGTGTCCGTGAGTCAGCCGGCGTCACAGGTTCGTCCAGTTCCCCCGGTGGCCTTCCTGATAGCCTTGTGATCTGAATCGGGGCACTATGCAGCGGGGTGGGAAACCCCCCGGCAAGGGGGCGCTGCACCCGCGGCGCTCCGGCTGTCCTCGCAGCTCACGGCTGCTGCATGGCCTCTGCGTCGCGCGGATCCCTGGGCGCTCGGGCCACTGGGACCCCGAGGACGATCCTCGTCCCTCTGCCCGGCCGGCTCTCGACGCTCAGCGTTCCCCCGACGGACGCAGCGCGTTCGCGCATGCTGTGCAGCCCCACACCGCCCTCGATGGTGGGCTCACGACCCGCCGCCGAGGGGTCGAACCCCACCCCGTCATCGGCGACCACACACTCCAGCGCGTCCCCCGTGAAGTCCAGCCCCACCGTGAGCGAGTTGGCCCCGGCGTGCTTCTCGGCGTTGGTCAGCGCCTCCTGGATGATGCGGAAGGCGGCCTGCTCGACATCCGGCGGCAGCGGCACGGGCTCGCCCTCGACCTCCATGGACACCGCCAGTGAGAGCCGATCGCCGAAGAGGTCCAGATGGCTCCGCAGCCCGTCGAGAAAGCCCTCGCGCTCTATGACGGGCGAGCGAAGGCGCCGGACCAGGTAGCGCAGCTCATCCGCCGCCTGGTTGACCATAAAGCACTGCTCCACCGCCAGCCGTGCGGCGCTCAGGGGGTCCCTCGACAGCATGCTGCGCGCGTACTGCAGCCTGGTCGAGATCGCCGCCAGGTAGTGCTGGATGCCATCGTGCATCTCCCGGGACAGCTCGTTGCGGTAGCGGCTGACCGCCAGCTCCTCCCCCGCGCGGGCGGCCGCCCGGGCCAGGTGCGCCAGCAGGGAGGCCATCAGCACCAGAAAGAACAGGCGAAAGGCTGCGACGGCGCCGCCAAGTTGCTCCACCGCCGCAGCGCCGGTTGCCGAGAGGTATGAGCCGGCCGCCAGGAGGCCGACGACGACGGCCCACCGCAGCCGCAAGGTCGCCGCCGCCTCCGTGACGGGCAGCAGGTACAGCAGTGAGATCCAGCTTCTCTCAGGCGCGGTCTTGAACGCCAAAGCCGCGGTCACCAGGGCCACATCCACGAGGGGCCAGACGTAGTGCCAGGACGGGGAGTGAGGCCGGAGGACTACCCACGACCGCGCCGCCAGATAGAGCCCGGCTGCAACGCAGACTACCCGCAGAGCGAAGACCGCCTGGGGGTCCTGAGAGATGCCCAGGATCCCGGGCCAGATCGCCCACGCCAGGCCAAAGGGGACGGAGGCCCACAGGTGATAGAGAATCAGCCGCTCGAGCCGCCTCGACACCTCCATGTCACCACCTTGACCGCCATTCGCCCGGCTCACCCGTGGCTCCTCCCAAGACCCGTGATTCCCGGAATGATGGGACCATGACAGCCCAGGAACAGGACGGAGGGCTCATGTCCAAGCGACGCTCATCGGGCATAATCGCAGTGCACATCCCGGAGCGTGGCACCAATGCGAGCGAGAACGGAGGTTTCGACATGATCGGAATAGGCAGCGATCACTTCGGCTTCGAGCTGAAAGAGAGCATCCGCGAATACCTGCAGCGGAGGGGGGAGACGGTGCACGACTTCGGAGCCTACTCCCCAGAGCCCGTTGACTACCCGGATATCGGGGCGCGCGTGGCCCTGGCCGTGCGGGCGGGGCTAGTAGATCGGGCGATCCTGGTGTGCGGGACTGGCCTCGGGATGGCGATCGTCGCGAACAAGGTGCCGGGCGTCTTCGCCGCCCCCCTTACCAGTGCCGAGCTGGCGCGGGCTGCGCGTCGAAGCAACGACACGCAGATCATGACCCTGGGGGCACGCGTGGTCAGCCCGGAGGAGGCCCGCGGCATCGTGGAGGCCTGGCTGTCCACGCGCTTCCGCGGCGGGCGCTCCGTCCGCAAGGTGGCGAAGATACGCGAGATCGAGCGCCGCGTTTGCCGGGAGGCGCTGTGTCGAGGGGCCAGGTCGCGAGAGCCGGACGGGGAACCGCACGAGGAGGGACGCATGCAGCGGACAGAGGTCGCAAGCGCGTGATTGCTGGCGCGACGGGCCGTAAAGACCCGCGCGGGAGGAGCAGTGACCAATGGCTGCAGCAGTGCTGGCGTGCCTGGTCGCATACCTGGTCGGATCGATACCGTCAGGCTATCTCATCGTGCGTGCCCTGCGGGGCGTCGATGTGCGGGACTACGGCTCCAAGAACGTCGGCGCGATCAACGTCTTCCGCGCGGGCGGGAGGTGGCTGGGCATCGCGACGCTGCTCGCCGATGTGGGCAAGGCCGTCGGCGTCGTCGTGGTGGTGGGACTGCTGGGGCTTGGCCCGTGGGTGGTATGCGCGGCGGCGCTGTCGGTCATGGTGGGGCACGCTCTCTCGGCCTGGTTCTTGCTGGTGGAGGGCCGGCTCTCCGAGGGCAAGAGCGTGGCGTGCTTCCTGGGCGTCGTGGTGGGCCTGGCCTGGCTGGGGCTGGTGCCGTGGCAGGTGGCCGCGGTGCCGCCGGCTCTGTGGGTGGCTGGACTGGCGGTGCCGCGATTGGTGACAGGCCGTTGGTGGCTGATATCGCCGGTGACGATGACCGCCGCCGTGTCAGTGCCCGTTCTTGTCTGGCTCAGCGGCGTTGGAGGCGCTCCGCTGCTGCTGTCGGTGGCGATGGCGCTGCTGGTGCTCGCACGCCACAGGAGCAACATCATCCGGCTGTGGCACGGGACGGAGCCGCGCCTGGGCGAGCGCCACCGGGATGTCGCCAGAGGACCGACCCCCGGTGCGTCCGACCCTCCCAGGAAGCCGGGACGGCATACAGGAGACGATCGAGGAGTGCACGCGTCATGATGGCCACACCACACATGCTGACCGGCGCCGCCATCGGCAGGGCTCTGGATCGGCGCCCCTGGCTGGCGCTGCCCGCGGCCT
>JBNGDZ010000269.1:1777-3888 GCA_049975765.1 Armatimonadota bacterium | reverse complement strand
GTGCTCGACGCCGTGCCGCATCTGGACTCGCACGCTCTCTACGGTGTGGCCAATGGCGGCCCCACCGCGCCGGAGGCAGGCATCGCCATCGCCGACTTCGCGCTGGCGCTTGTCGCTGTCGCCATCCTCACCCGATCCCGGCCGTGGCGCTTCATGGCCTTCCTGGGCGCGTTCTCTGCTATACTGATCGATCTGGTTACCGTTCTGCCGGGATGCGGACCGTGGTTCAAGACGTGGTCAGGGACGGCCTGGCTGGATGCATTCCACCACGGAATCCAGCCGCACCTGGCGCCTGACCAGTGGCTGATCGGCTTTGGGACGCAAGCCGTGGTCATCGGTCTGACGGTGTGGCTGCTGGTGCGACGCGGGCGGGGGTCAGACGTCTGACGGTGGGTCCGTAAGCCCGTGGCGCGCGGCCAGGACCGCGGCCTCCGTACGGTCGTTGACGTGCAGCTTGGCGAGGATGCTGGAGACGTGGTTCTTGACGGTCTTCTCGCTGATGAAAAGCTGCTCGGCGATCTCCCGATTCCTCAGCCCCTCGCCGAGCAGTTCCAGGACCTCCATCTCGCGGGGGGTCAGCTCCGCGAAGACCTCCTTGCGCGCGGCCCTGAGCCCGCTGATGCGGTTGAACTCCGCGATGACGCGCCTGACCAGGGCGCCGGGCAGAAAGCACTCGCCCTCGGCCACCGCCCTGACCGCCTCGGCGAGCTGCTCCGGGGGGGCGTCCTTGAGCACGTAGCCGTCAGCGCCGGCCTTGATGGCCTGGAAGAGGTGCTCGTCGTCATCGAAGACGGTCAGCACACAGATGGCGCAGTCGGGCAGATCGGTCTTGATCGTCCGCGTGGCCTCGATGCCGTCCACCTTCGGCATCCCCAGGTCCATGAGGACCACGTCGGGCCGGCTCTGTCGCGCCAGCGCCACCGCCAGCTCGCCGTCAGGCGCCTCCCCGACGACCTCGATGTCATCCTCGCCGTCGAGGAGCTGCGACAGTGCGTAGCGCACAACGGTCTCGTCCTCGGCCACCAGCACCTTGATCGCGGGCATCGATCGACACCCTCTCCTGAGGCGGGTACCGACGCTCGAGTGCTCCGCATCAACATCTTACGCTGCTCCGTTTCGCTGCCGAGGGCGACCGACCTGCCTCTGCATGGCAGGTATGGGAGGAGGCACTGGAGAAGCATTACAGGGGATCGCGCAGCTGTCTGGCCCAGCCGCCGGCGGCAGCACGGCCTCCCTCTGGCCCTCGTTCCTGTGGGTCCGGCTGCTGACGACGGTGCAGGCACGCCTCAGCACGCTACACCCCGGCGCGCAGGAGGGGCGGGCTGGTTCGGGCTGCTGCGGAGGACGTGCGGACAGCAGCAAAGCTTTGGCACGTAGGCACGCAGATGGAGGTCGGACAATGCAGTATCGCGAGTACGGCGACACCAGCAAGATGCTCTCGGCGTTGGGCTTCGGGGCCATGCGCCTTCCCGATGACGACGAGTACGCAGTGCAGATCATGGAACGCTTCCTGGATCTAGGCGGTAACCTGATCGACACGGCCGCCTGCTACGGCAGCAACGGGCGCAGCGAGCGCCTGGTCGGCCGGGCCATAGAGGGCCGGCGCGACGAGGTCTTCATCTCAACCAAGAACCACGCTGTCGTCCAGGGCACCCGCGACGACAGCACCGATATCCCGGAGGCCTTCGAGCAGTACATGGAGCAGTCCTTCGAGAACCTGGGCGTGGACAGAATCGACCTCTATCACATCCACGACTTCTCGTGGGAGCAGTTCACCGAGCACTTCGACGACAAGCCGCCCCTGGAGATGTGTCAGCAGGCGCTGGCGGACGGTCGCATCGATCACCTGTGCTTCTCGTCGCACGACACGCCCGAGAACATCATCCGGCTCATCGACACGGGGCTGTTCGAGGGCGTCATCGTGCAGTACAACATGCTCGACCAGCCCGGCAGCGGAGGCCCGCGGGGCGGAACCGCCAATGCCCCCGCCATCGCCCATGCGGCGGACAAGGGCCTCGGCGTGCTCATCATGGGGCCGCTGGCCGGCGGCAGGCTGCTGATGGGCGATCCCGAGAAGCTCAAGGAGATGCTTCCCGTCGATACGCCCAGCG
>JBNGDZ010000269.1:0-1767 GCA_049975765.1 Armatimonadota bacterium | reverse complement strand
ATCCGAATGTCACGTGCGCGATGTCGGGCATGAGAGAGATGTCGGAGGTGGAGGAGAACTGCGCCACGGCCAGCAGTGAGGAGCCGCTGAGCGACGAGCAGCGCGAGGCGATCGAGAAGCTGATCGCGCGGAACGAGCGCCTCACGGAGCTCTACTGCACCGGCTGCGAGTACTGCCTCCCATGCCCGGAGGGTGTGGCGATCCCCGAGATCTTCATGGCCATGAACTACCACCGCGTATGGGGGCTTACAGAGCACGCCAAGAGGCTCTACGCGAGACTCGGGGAGCGCAACGCGGAGGCATGCATTGAGTGTCACCAGTGCGAGGAGAAGTGCCCGCAGAACCTGCCGATAGTCGAGCAGCTCAAGGAGAGCCACGAGGCGTTGAGCGGCTGAGCCCGGCCGGCGCAGTCCAGTGCCGATGACAGCGCGAGAGGTGTGCTGCGCCGCAGTCGGGCCGCTGAGCTGATGGTGGCGTCGGCGGTATGCGGCGCCGGCTCGTCGCAGCAGTTTCAGGCGGCTGACGCCCGGCCGTGGTCGGCTGGGCAGTCGCCGGGGGCGCACCGCTGCCTCAGGTCACAGGGCCACGCGGAAGAGCCGCGTCTCGTTGGTGTCATTGGGGCGGGCCACCTCCGCGTAGGCCCAGAGCCGGCCGTCGCGCCACAGCCAGTGGGAGTACCGCCAGGTGTGATAGCGGCCGGGCGTGGTGCTGCGCAGCAGCGGCTCGCGGGGGGTGAGGTCAGTCCACTCCCGCAGGTCCGCGCTCCACGCCAGGCCGGTGGCGATGTTGTAGGCGGGGTCGAACCACGTGGGATGCGAGCCCTCGTAGACCATCAGCCAGCCCACGCCCAGCGGCAGCACGCAGGCCGGGCGCGTGAAGTAGGTGTGCCAGCCGCCCAGGTCGAAGGCCGGCTGCTCCCCCAGCGGCCGCCAGTCGTCACCATCGTCGGACACGAAGTGATAGGTGCGCTCGGGGGCGTAGCCGATCACCAGCATGTGCCACTCTCCGCCCTGAATCCACACGAAGGGGTCCTTCCAGCCGCGGACGCTGCGGTCTCGCTCGCTCTCCGGCGGCGAGGCGCAGAGGACGGCCCGAGCGGACGAGGGGTCGAGCTGGGCGGGATCGGCGGCATCCTCCAGGCGCAGAATGCACCAGTCATCCACGCCCTGGTGGGGCCATGGCCCGCACAGGTAGAGGCGGTAGAGGCCGCTGGCAGGATCGAAGATCAGGCAGGGGCGCTCGAAGCCGTCGATCGGCACATCCTCCCGCGGCAGGCGCGCTACGGTCTCGAATGTCACGCCGTCATCGGACCCCAGCAGCCGCACCTCGTAGCCGCGCAGCCCGCGCGGGGACTGCCCCTCCCTCATGCGCACCGCCAGGTGGGTCCGGCCGCCCGGCCCCAGCGCGACGGAGGGTGCGCCGGCCCACCACTCGGGCTCGTCCCGGTCCGGCTCCAGCACCGTCACGAAGTCCGAGAAGCGCTCGCGAATCGGCTCCAGGTCCATGGCTGACAGCCCCTCTTTGTAGCGGCGCGGCTTCCGCCCCGCCGGCAGATTGCCCCAACTCTGGGGTGCGAGGGTTCTCGCCCGCACGTTACACGTCTGAGAGCGGGCCTTCGGGCCGCAGGCTGGCGGGGGCGCCCACCTCCCACGGCACGCACAGCCGCCCATGGTGAGGACGATAGGTGATCCGGCCTCTCCACGCGCGCCCATGCTCGCGTAACGGCAGCCGTTGCCGTGCGGAGCGGCGGGGCTTCAGACCCGCCGG